>NZ_JBEZXR010000009.1:0-50423 GCF_040638135.1 Streptomyces sp. NPDC026673
TGCGGGCCGCGCACCGTGTGCCTGGGGTCGGTGCCGCGCCGGCGCACTCCCCCAGCCTCCGGCCGGGGGTACCCCCACCAACGCTCGCGGTTTACCCCCACATCATTCGGCGCCGGGTCCGCCGCTCGTCTCCCCCAGCCTTCGGCCAGGGGGAGCACCCCGCCACACCCCCTCCGGTCGTTGACGCGCACGACGGCCGGAGGGGGGTTCGGTTGGGCACCGGCCGCAACCCCGAACCGCTTCCTCACCCCGCCCTTCCCCAGCTACCGCTGGGAGGCGCCTCCCGTGGGACGCCTGACCCGGTCGGGTTCAGGAAGCATGCGCGGCGCCCCCGGACCGCCTCCTCACCGCCTGCGTCCCCCAGCCACCGCTGGGCGGTACCCCCTTGGGGCGCCTGACCCGGTGGGAGTGAGTTGGGTGCTTGCGGTGACCCCGGACCGCCCCCTTACCCCCCTCCGGGGATCAGGCGCGCTACGAGACGGAGGGGGCGGGGTCGGAGGGGTGGGCGTTCTGGACACTGGGCGTATTTGTGTGCGGCACCCGGGACGACCAGGCAAAGTGCCCGCCACGCACGTAAATATGCGTCCAGAATGCCCAGCCCCGGAGGCCCCGCACCCGGCCCACCCCCACACGCAGCGACGCGGCACCTGACCGCGCCGGGCAATCGGGCGGGCGGGCGGGGAAAAAGCCCAACCGCAACCACAAACGGCCCGCACACAACCACCGGCCCCAACACAAACCCACCCGCACAAAGGAGCGGCCCGCATGGACCTCGCCATCCGCAACGCGACCATCGTGGACGGCGCCGCAGGCCCCCCGTACAGGGCGGACGTCCACATCGCGAACGGCCGCATCACGGAAATCGGCACCGCGCGCACCGCGCGCCGCACGATCGACGCGACGGGGCTCGTCCTCTCCCCCGGCTTCATCGACATGCACGCCCACAGTGACCTGGCCCTGCTCACCGACCCCGCGCACGAGGCGAAGGCGGCGCAGGGCGTGACCCTGGAGGTGCTGGGCCAGGACGGGCTGTCGTACGCCCCCGTGGACGACGCCACGCTCGCCGGGTTGCGCAGCCAGCTCGCGGGGTGGAACGGCGACCCCGAGGGGCTGGAGTACGACTGGCGCAGCGTCGGCGAGTACCTGGAGCGCCTGGACCGGGGCATCGCCGTGAACGCCGCGTACCTGGTCCCGCAGGGCACCGTGCGGATGCTGGCGGTCGGCTGGGAGGACCGCCCGGCGACCCCGGCGGAGCTGGACCGCATGCGTGAGCTGGTCGCCGAGGGCCTGGCACAGGGGGCCGTGGGGATGTCGTCCGGGCTGACGTACACCCCCGGGATGTACGCCTCCGGCGCCGAACTGACCGAGCTGTGCCGGGTCGTGGCCGCCCACGGCGGCTACTACTGCCCGCACCACCGCAGTTACGGCGCCGGGGCGCTGGAGGCCTATGCGGAGATGATCGCGGTGGCACGGGAGGCGGGCTGCGCCCTGCACCTCGCGCACGCCACGATGAACTTCGGCGTCAACGCGGGCCGCGCGCCCGCGCTGCTGGCGCTGCTGGACGAGGCGCTCGCCGCGGGGGCCGACGTCACCCTCGACACGTATCCCTACCTCCCGGGCGCCACGACTCTCGCGGCGACCCTGCCGAGCTGGGCGACCGAGGGCGGCCCCGAGGCGACCCTGGCCCGGCTGCGCGACGACGCGCAGGCGGAACGCATCCGGCACGCGATGGAGGTGGAGGGGTCGGACGGCTGTCACGGGGTGCCCGTGGAGTGGCGGTCGATCGAGGTCTCCGGGGTGCGCGAGCCCGCGCTGGCCGGCCATGTCGGGCGCCGGCTCGCGGACTTCGCGACGGCCCGCCGGCTGCTGCTGGAGGACCGCCTGGGCACGACGATCCTCCAGCACGTCGGCCACGAGGAGAACGTCCGGACGATCATGCGGCATCGCGTCCACACCGGCGGCAGTGACGGCCTGCTCGTCGGCGAGAAGCCGCACCCCCGCGCCTACGGCACCTTCCCGCACTACCTGGGCCGCTACGTCCGCGAACTCGGCGTGCTCACCCTGCAGGAGTGCGTCGCGCACCTCACCGGCCGCCCCGCCGCCCGGCTTCGGCTGCCCGACCGCGGTCTGGTCCGCGAGGGGTACCGCGCCGACCTGGTGCTGTTCGACCCGGCGACGGTCGCCGCGGGGGCGACGTACGAGCGGCCCCGGGCACTTCCCACGGGCATCCCGTACGTGCTCGTCGACGGGCGGTTCGTCATCGAGGACGGCCGCCGGACGGACGTCCTGGCGGGGCGTTCGGTGCGTAACGAGCGCGGGCGCCGCGGGTAGCGGCACGTCATCATTCGGCGCATACGTGGCCAAGAACACGGGGCGATCCGCGGTACGTGGCCGTAAGCTCACGGACATGCAGGTGATCCAGTCCACGAAGCTCTCCAATGTCTGCTACGACATCCGCGGCCCGGTGCTGGAGGAGGCCATGCGGCTGGAGGCGGCAGGTCACCGCATCCTGAAGCTGAACACCGGCAACCCCGCGGCGTTCGGGTTCGAGTGCCCGCCGGAGATCCTGGAGGACATGCTGCGCAGCCTCGGCGGCGCGCACGGCTACGGCGACTCCAAGGGCATCCTCCCGGCGCGCCGCGCGGTGATGCAGCACTACCAGACCAAGGGCATCGACCTGGACGTCGAGGACATCTACCTCGGCAACGGCGTGTCCGAGCTGATCCAGATGGCGATGCAGGCGCTGCTGGACGACGGCGACGAGGTGCTGATCCCGGCCCCGGACTACCCCCTGTGGACCGCGGCGGTCTCGCTCTCGGGCGGCACCCCCGTGCACTACCGCTGCGACGAGCAGTCCGACTGGTACCCGGACCTCGCCGACATCGAGCGGAAGATCACCGATCGCACCAAGGCCCTGGTGATCATCAACCCGAACAACCCGACGGGCGCGGTCTACGACGACGAGCTGCTGCGGGAGCTGACCGACATCGCCCGCCGGCACAACCTGATCGTCTGCTCGGACGAGATCTACGACAAGATCCTCTACGACGGGGTGACCCACACCCCGACGGCCGCGATCGCCCCCGACCTGCTGACGCTCACCTTCAACGGCCTGTCGAAGGCCTACCGGGTGGCCGGCTACCGCAGCGGCTGGCTCGCGGTGTGCGGCCCGAAGGAGCACGCGACCAGCTATCTCGAGGGCCTGACGATCCTGGCGAACATGCGCCTGTGCGCCAACGTCCCGGCGCAGCACGCGGTGGCCACCGCCCTGGGCGGCCGCCAGTCGATCAAGGACCTGGTGCTGCCGGGCGGCCGGCTGGCCGAGCAGCGGGACGTGGCGTACGAGCTGCTGACGCAGATCCCCGGGGTCACCTGCGTGCGCCCGAAGGGCGCGCTGTACGCGTTCCCGCGACTGGACCCCAAGGTCTACAAGGTCAAGGACGACCAGCAGATGGTGCTGGACCTGCTGCGGGCCGAACGGATCCTGGTGGTGCAGGGCACCGGTTTCAACTGGCCGGAACCGGATCACTTCCGGCTGGTCACGCTGCCCGCGAAGGAGGACCTCGCGGACGCGGTGGGCCGGATCGGGCGCTTCCTCGACGGCTACGGGCAGCCGTAGCCGGGGCCAATACTTCGAAAGCCTCCCTTCTTGGACACAGTCCAAGGTAGGATGTACTCCTGATTGCAGGAGGAGTGCATCCATGTACGAGCCGATCCGCACCAAATCGGTCCATACGACGGTGGCGCCCACCCTTCCGCGACGCAGTCGTGACGAGGAGCTGGACCTCCAGCTCGCCGGTCACCTCGCCGCACTGCTGACCGTCACCGACGAGCTGCGGGCCCTGGAGTCCAGCCCGGAGCTCGACCGTGCCGCGGAGCAGCTCGCCGAGGCCGTGACGGGCCTGCACCACGGGCATCCCCCGCTGCGGCTCGCCCCGGCTCCCGCCGGACGCGGGTCCACGGAGGCCGCGCTCGTCGCGGCCCTCCACCGGAGGGCGCGCGCGCTCGCCGGCCGGGCCCTGGTGGTCGCCGAGTCACGCCAGAACGCGGAGGCCGCGGCGCTCGCGGAGCGCCACATCGCGGTCCACACCGCGGCCGCCTGAGAGACAGCCCGAGGGCCGGGACCGGATTTCGTGCGTCCGGTCCCGGCCCTCGGCTGTGAGGGTCGGCGAGGCCCGCCCGCGGGGCGAGGGTCAGGGTCGGGGTCCCCACGGCAGGGCCATGCCCACCACCGGGCCGCCCGCCCGCGCCGCACGCGCGGGAAGGGTCGGGCCGCCCGGATCCGGAGGGGGCCTCAGCCCAGCCGCTGCACCAGCGCGCGGTACTCGTCCCACAGCTCCTTCGGCGTGTGGTCGCCGAAGGTCTCCAGGTGGGACGGGATGAGCGAGGCCTCGTGCCGCCAGGTGTCGACGTCGACCGAGAGCAGCAGGTCGAGGTCCTCCCGGGAGATGTCCAGACCGGTCGTGTCGAGGGAGCCCTCGGCCGGCAGGACGCCGATCGGGGTCTCGACACCCTCGGCCTGGCCGTTGAGGCGCTCGACGATCCACTTCAGCACGCGGCTGTTCTCGCCGAAGCCCGGCCACACGAACCGGCCGGCCGCGTCCTTGCGGAACCAGTTCACGTAGTAGATCTTCGGCAGCTTCGCCGCGTCGTGCCCCTTGCCGAGTCCGACCCAGTGGCCGAAGTAGTCGCCCATGTTGTAACCGCAGAACGGCAGCATGGCGAAGGGGTCGCGGCGCAGCTCGCCGACCTTGCCCTCGGCGGCGGCGGTCTTCTCGGAGGCGACGTTGGCGCCGAGGAAGACACCGTGCTGCCAGTCGAAGGACTCGGTCACCAGCGGCACGGCCGAGGCGCGGCGGCCGCCGAAGAGGATCGCCGAGATCGGCACGCCCTTGGGGTCCTCCCACTCCGGCGCGATGGTCGGGCACTGCGCGGCGGGAACGGTGAAGCGGGCGTTGGGGTGGGCGGCCGGGGTCCCGGACTCCGGCGTCCAGGAGTTGCCCTTCCAGTCCGTGAGGTGGGCCGGGAGCTCCTCGGTCATGCCCTCCCACCAGACGTCGTTGTCGTCGGTGAGGGCGACGTTGGTGAAGACCGAGTTGCCCCACAGGGTCTTCATCGCGTTGGCGTTGGTGTGCTCGCCGGTGCCCGGCGCGACGCCGAAGAAACCGGCCTCGGGGTTGATCGCGTAGAGGCGGCCGTCCTCGCCGAAACGCATCCAGGCGATGTCGTCGCCGATGGTCTCCACGGTCCAGCCGGGGATCGTCGGCTCCAGCATGGCGAGGTTGGTCTTGCCGCAGGCGCTCGGGAAGGCGGCGGCGACGTACTTGGCCTCGCCCCGCGGCGGGGTGAGCTTGAGGACGAGCATGTGCTCGGCCAGCCAGCCCTCGTCGCGGGCCATGACGGAGGCTATGCGCAGGGCGTAGCACTTCTTGCCGAGCAGGGCGTTGCCGCCGTAGCCGGAGCCGAAGGACCAGATCTCACGGGTCTCGGGGAAGTGCGAGATGTACTTGGTGGAGTTGCACGGCCATGGAACGTCCTCCTGGCCGGACTCCAGCGGGGCGCCGACGGAGTGCACGGCCTTGACGAAGAAGCCGTCCTCGCCGAGCTCGTCGAGCACGTCCTGGCCCATGCGCGTCATCGTCCGCATGGCGGTGGCGACGTACGCGGAGTCGGTGATCTCCACGCCGATCGCGGACAGCTCCGAGCCGAGCGGGCCCATGCAGAACGGGACGACGTACATGGTGCGGCCGCGCATGGCGCCGCGGAACAGACCCTTGTCACCGCTGAAGATCTCCCGCATCTCGGCGGGGGCCTTCCAGTGGTTGGTCGGGCCGGCGTCCTGCTCCTGCTCGGAGCAGATGAAGGTGCGGTCTTCGACACGAGCGACGTCGGTCGGGTCGGAGGCGGCGTAGTACGAGTTGGGGCGCTTGATCGGGTCGAGCTTCCTGAAGGTGCCTTTGGAGACGAGCTCGTCCGCGAGGCGCTGGTACTCCTCCTCGGAGCCGTCGCACCACACGACCTCGTCCGGCTGGGTCAGTTCGGCGATCTCGCCGACCCATGCGATCAGGTCCTGGTGATTGGTGGGAGCCGCATTGACGCGCGCCACGATCGCTCCGTTCCGCCCGGTGTGCACTCACCTGGCGTCAGATTCCGAGGGTGTGTTGTCGGCCCCTTGGGGGCTGCGACCCGGATGCTGCTGTCGTGGGTGCTCATCCGGTGCCGTCCGCACTCATATGAGTATCAGGACAGGAAACGCGATCTGTCCAGGGCGCGTGGGGTGAGCATCGCCACTCCCAACGCCGGGCGACACCGAAAACTACGATTCGGTAACCTACGGAACCGTAGGTAGCATTGACCTCATGGACTCCGTGGACGAGACTCCCGTTGTGCCGCCCTCCCTTGAAGACATCGCGTCCGCCGCCGCCCCACTCAAGCCCAAGCTGAGGGGGTGGCTGCATGCCGGGATGTTCCCGGCCGTCCTGGTCGCGGGGGTGGCCCTGACCGCCTTCGCCGAGAGCACCCGCGGGCGTATCGCCTGCGCCGTGTTCACCCTGACCGCGTGCGCGCTGTTCGGCACGAGCGCGCTCTACCACCGCGGGAACTGGGGGCCGCGCGCCTCGGCGGTGCTGCGCCGGCTGGACCACGCGAACATCTTCCTGATCATCGCGGGCACGTACACCCCGTTCACCCTCCTCCTGCTGCCCGACGGCAAGCAGGAGGTCCTGCTCTGGCTGGTGTGGGCGGGGGCGCTGGCGGGCATCGCCTTCCGGGTCCTGTGGGTCGGCGCGCCGCGCTGGCTCTACACCCCCTGCTACATCGCGCTCGGCTGGGCGGCGGTCTTCTTCCTGCCCGACTTCCTGCGGCACGGCGGCATGGCCGTACTCGTCCTGATCGTCGTCGGCGGGCTGCTGTACAGCATCGGCGCGGTGATCTACGGGACCAAGCGCCCCAACCCCTCACCCCGGTTCTTCGGCTTCCACGAGGTCTTCCACTCGTTCACGCTCGCCGCGTTCATCGTCCACTACGTCGGCATCTCACTGGTGGCCTACAACCACGCGTAGCCCCCTCCGAACGGGCCTCGGCCCCGCGGACCGCGACGGCGGTCCGCGGGGCTTTCGCATGCCCGGATCGACGGCTACTCTTTTTTGAGAGTCACTGTCATTTGGCGGTGACTTTCGACTGCTGTCCGTGCTGCCCAAGGAGACGTCCATGACGGCGACGCCCGACCCCCGGCGCTGGTGGGCCCTCGGCGCCCTGGTCGCGAGCATGCTCGTGCTCGGGTTCGACATGACGATCCTCAACGTGGCGCTGCCGACCATGGCCGCCGAGCTGGGCGCGGACACCGGCGACCAGCAGTGGATCGTCGACGGCTACACGGTGGTCTTCGCCGCCTCGATGCTCCCCGCGGGCCTGCTGGGCGACCGCTGGGGACGGCGCCGGATGCTCGTCGCCGGGCTCGGCGTCTTCCTCGCCGGCTCGGTGCTCGGCGCCCTGGTGGGCAGTCCGGGGCCGGTCGTCGCCGCCCGTACGGTGATGGGTCTGGGCGCCGCGTTCGTCATGCCGCTCGCCCTGTCCGTCCTGCCCTCGCTGTTCGGGCCCGAGGAGCGGTCCAAGGCGGTCGGCGCGGTCACCGCCGCCATGGCGCTCGGCATGCCGCTCGGGCCGATCATCGGCGGCACCCTGCTCGACCACTTCTGGTGGGGCTCGATCTTCGTGGTGAACGTCCCGCTGGTCGTCCTCGGCATCGCCGCCTGCCTGTTCCTGCTGCCCGAGACCAGCGACCCCGCCACGCCCCGCGTCGACCCGCCGAGCACCGTCCTCGCGGTGGCCGGGCTCGGCGCCCTGGTCTTCGGCATCATCGAGGCACCCCGCCGGGGCTGGGGCGACCCGCTCGTGCTGCCGACGCTGTTCGCGTCCGTCGCGCTGCTGACCGGGCTGGTGCTCCGTGAACGCCGGCTGGAGCGGCCCATGCTCGACCTCGGCCTGCTGCGGCGGCGGAACTTCCTGTGGAACGCGGTCGCCGCGACACTGGTGACCTTCATCCTCACCGGGCTGCTCTTCGTCCTCCCGCAGTATCTGCAGGCCGTGCTCGGCAACGACGCCCTGGGCACCGGCGTACGGCTGCTGCCGCTGATGGGCGGCCTGCTCGTCGCCGCCCGGGGCAGCGCGCCGCTGGTCGCCCGCTTCGGGCCGCGTCCGGTGGTGACGGCGGGGCTGCTCCTGCTCACCGCGGCGGCGGCACTCGGCAGCCGCACCGGCGTCCACGACGGCTACGGCACGACCGCGCTGTGGCTGTCCGTCACCGGCTTCGCCTTCGGTTTCGCGATGATCCCGGCCATGGACGCCGCGCTGGGCGCACTGCCGAGGGAGCGTGCGGGCAGCGGCTCCGGGCTGCTGATGACCCTGCGGCAGACCGGCGGTGCCATCGGCGTCGCGGTCCTGGGCGGCGTGCTCGCCGGCGCGTACACCGCCCGCCTCGACACCACGGGCCTGCCGGCGGCCGCCGCCGACACCGCCGCGGGGTCCGTGGGCGCCGCGCACGCGGTCGCCGCCGCGCTGGGCGACCCGGCACTGGCCGCCTCCGCCGACGCGGCGTACGTCCACGGCATGGACGTGGCGCTCCTCGTCTGCGCCGCGGCCTCGCTGGCGGCGGCCGTGCTGACCGCGCTCTTCCTGCCCGACGCACGCGCCGCGAAGGAGGTCCCCGGCGCCCCTCGGATGGCCCCGTCCCCCGCCGATGCAGGACAATGACGGGCGTGACCGCACCGATCAGACCCGGCCTCCGCGAGCGCAAGAAGATCCGGACCCGGCGGGCCATCCGCCGCGCGGCCTACCGGCTCTTCCAGGCGCAGGGCTACGACGGCACCACCGTCGAGCAGATCGCGGACGCGGCCGAGGTCTCGGCCAGTACGGTCTTCCGCTACTTCCCCACCAAGGAGGACATCGTCCTCACCGACGAGTACGACCCCGTGATGGTGGCCGCGCTGCGCGCCCGCCCGGTGCGGGAGCCCATCGTCACGTCCCTGCGCCACGCGCTGCTGGGGCCGCTGCGGGAGATGCTCGCCGACGAAGCCGAGTACGAGGAGATGCGGCAGCGGCTGCGGCTGGTGCGGTCGGTGCCGGCCGTCCGCGCCCGCATGGGCGAGAACATCCAGGAGTCCAGCCGGCTGCTGGCCTCCGTCACGGCCGAGCGTCTCGGCCGCCCCGACGACGACTTCGAGATCCGGGTCGTCGTCGGCGCGCTGATCGGGGCGTGGTCCGAGGCGATCTTCCAGTGGCTCGACTCCGACGGCGCCGAGGACCTCTCCGCCGTCCTGGACCGCTCGCTGGAACTGCTCGCCGCCAACCTCTGCGGTCAGGTCCCGTCGGGGACCTAGCCCCCGGCCGCCGATGGGAGCCCCCCGATCACGGTGCGCCATGAGGCGGAGATCCCCCCGGGTCCGCACGGCCGGGGCAGCCGGGGAGGCGGCGGCCCGGCCGCGGTGAACTCGCCGGGCGGGCGCCGGAGTCGGTGCCGGTCGCCCGGGAAATCCCCGGGGACGGAGCGCGGACGGCGGATCGGGCCGGAGTCGATCGCACGGCGGATCGCCCACACCACCCGCGGGACCCCTCGCCGTCCGCGGCGACCCGGGCCACCGGCGCCGCGGCCGCCCGCACCCGGTCTGGCGCCACAGCGGCCGATCCAGGCGGGGCCCCAGGCACCCCACCCACCGGGCGCCGCGCGGCGCCGCACCACCAGAACAGGACGCGACTCGCCGCCAGCACGCGAACCTGCTCCCCGAGCGCCTCCGGATCGGCGGTCGGCGCCGCGCACACGGCCGATCCAGGCGGGGCCCGAGACACACCACCCACCGGGCGCCGCGCGGCGGCGCACCACCACAACAGGACGCGACTCGCCCCCGGGACGCGAACCGGCCCCGCAACGGCACCCGTTCACACCGCGGCAGACGCCGGGACCTCAGCGCGCGCCGAGTTGCTCCCCGAGCGCCTCCGGATCGACGGTCGGCGCCGCGCACACGGCCGATCCAGGCGGGGCCCCAGGCGCACCACCCACCGGGCGCCGCGCGGCGGCGCACCACCACAACAGGACGCGACTCGCCGCCGGAACGCGAACCGGCCCCGCAACGGCACCCGTTCACACCGCGGCAAGCGCCAGGACCTCAGCGCGCGCCGAGTTGCTCCCCGAGCGCCTCCGGGTCGGCGGTCGGCGCCGCGCACACGAAGTGGCGGCAGACATAGGCCGCCGGGCGGCCGTCGAGCAGCGGGCGGTCGGCCAGGAGGGCGTACTCGCCGGTGCCGGGTTCGCCCGCGGCGACCACCGCGCCCGGGGCGGTGCCCAGCAGCGCGGTGCGGTGCAGCGCGACTGTCGCCGCGTCGCCGGCCGGGCCCACCACGGCGACCTCGCGGGGCCCGTCGAGCGCCGCCTCGGCGACCGCCAGGCCCCAGCCGATGAACCGCGGCACCCGGCCCGCCAGCGCGCCCACGACGCCCAGCGCCTGCTCGGCGGCCTCGCGGTGCCGGGCCGAACCGGTGAACGCGGCGTACGACAGCAGCGCGCCGGCCGCGGCCGTCCAGCCCGAGGGAGCCGCGTTGTCGGTCGGATCCTGCGGCCGGCGGATGAGCGCCTCCGCGTCGTCCGCGGTGTCGTAGAGCGCGCCGCCCTCCCCGGTGAAGTGCCGCAGCACGGAGTCGAGCAGCAGCCCCGCGAAGTCCAGCCAGACGCCCTCGCCGGTCACCGCGGTGAGCGCGAGGAAGCCCTCCGCGACGTCCGCGTAGTCCTCCAGCACGCCGGCGTTGCCGCCGACCGCTCCGTCCCGCGAGGTCCGGGCGAGCCGGCCGTGCTCGTCCATGTGGACCCGCACCAGCAGGTCCGCGGCCTCCACGGCGGCCGCGACGAGATCGGGCCGCTCGAAGTACGCGCCGGTCTCGGCCAGCGCGGCGATCGCCAGACCGTTCCAGGCGGCGACGACCTTGTCGTCCCGGCCGGGGCGGGGCCGCCCCTCCCGGGCGGCGAACAGCCGCTCGCGCACCGAGGCGATCCGCTCCGCGTCCACCAGCCCTCCGTCGGCGGGGAGTTGGAGCACGGAGGCGCCCTCCTCGAAGGTGCCGTCCTCGGTCACCCCGAAGTACTCAGCGGCCAGGGCCGCGTCCGCCTTGCCGAGCACGTCCTCCAGCTCCGCCGGGGTCCAGACGTAGAAGGCCCCCTCGCCGTGGCCGCCGTCCGGCTTGTCGCTGTCGGCGTCGAGTGCGGAGGCGAAGCCGCCCTCGTGGGTGCGCAGCTCGCGGACGAGGAAGTCGGCGGTCTCCAGGGCCACCCGGCGGGCCAGGTCGGAGCCGGTGGCGCGCCACAGATGGGCGTAGAGCCGGCAGAGCAGGGCGTTGTCGTAAAGCATCTTCTCGAAGTGCGGCACCACCCACTTCCGGTCCACGGAGTAGCGCGCGAAGCCCCCGCCGAGCTGGTCGTAGATGCCGCCGCGGGCCATCGCCTCGCAGGTGTCGGCGGCCATCTGGAGCGCGCCCTCGGAACCGGTGCGGGCGTGGTGCCGCAGCAGGAACTCCAGGGCCATGGACGGCGGGAACTTGGGCGCCCCGCCGAATCCCCCGTAGGACGGGTCGTAGTCCCGGGTCAGTCCCAGCAGCGCCGCCGCGAGCTGCTCCTCCCCCGGGACGGCTGTCCCGCCGAGGTCCAACGACCGTCCGCCCAGGTCCTTCACGATGCTCGCGGCGACCGCCCCGACCTCGTCGCGCCGCTCGCGCCAGGCCGCCTCGACGCCCTCCAGCACCTGGCGGAACGAGGGCATGCCGTGCCGCGGGGCGGGCGGGAAGTAGGTGCCGAAGTAGAACGGCTCGCCCGCGGGCGTCAGGAAGACCGTCATCGGCCAGCCGCCCCGGCCGGTCGCCGCCTGCACGGCCTCCATGTAGACGGCGTCGACGTCCGGCCGTTCCTCGCGGTCCACCTTCACCGAGACGAAGTGCTCGTTGAGGTACGCCGCGGTCGCCTCGTCCTCGAAGGACTCCCCGGCCATGACATGGCACCAGTGGCAGCTGCTGTACCCCACGCTGAGCAGCACCGGCACCCCGCGCTCCCGCGCCTCCGCGAAGGCCTCCTCGCCCCACGGCCACCAGTGCACGGGGTTCTCGGCGTGCTGCAGCAGGTACGGGGACGTGGAACCGCTCAGTCGATTGGCCATGCCCCCAGCCTCACATATCGCGCCCCGCCGCCGCGCGTCCCCGGCGGGCCCGGCACCCCGCGCCGACCCGCCCCGTCACGGCGCCCGCAGGTTGCCCATGGCAACGGACGTTGTCGGCGGCACGTCGTGCCTGGTGGAATCGACCGCCGGACGGTGAGGGGAGAGGCAACATGCTGGAGACGGTGGGTCTCACGGCCGCCGAGGCCGAGGTGTACCGGCTGCTGCTCGTCGCCGAGTCGGCATCCGCCGAGGCGCTCTGCGGGCGTACGGACCTCGACCCCCGGGCGGTCCGGCGTCTGCTGCTCGCGCTGGAGGCCAAGGGACTGGCGTACGCGGTGGAGGAGAGTCCCGGCTCGTTCGCGGTGATACCGCCGGAGGTCGCCCTCGTGCCGCGGCTCCAGCGCCATGCCGAGGCCCTGGAGCAGGACCGGGCGGTCGTGCTCGGTCTGGTGGAGACCTACCGCCGCAGCGCGCGCTCCTGGGGAGCCGGTGAGGCGATCGAGATCATCAGCGGCGCGGCCGCGCTGCGGCAGCGCCTGCGGCAGCTCCAGGACGGCGCCCGCCACGAGATGCTGTGGTTCTGCAAGGCCCGGTATGTCGCCATGCCCGCGGGCAGCAACCAGGAGGAGTACGACGCGCTGGGCCGGGGCGTGCCCTACCGCGTCCTGTACGAGCAGGCCTACTTCGACGATCCCGGCGCGGTCGACAACGTGGTCAAGGGAGTGCGGGCCGGCGAGGTCGCCCGCGCGGTACCCCGGCTGCCGCTGCGGATGGCGGTGGCCGACCGTTCGCTGGCCCTCCTTCCGCTCTCCCCCACCGGCACGCCCGCCGGTCCCCGGGAGCTCAAGACGGCGGTGGTGCGGGAGAGCAGTCTGCTGGAGGCGCTCATCGACCTGTTCCAGCACTACTGGGAGGTCGGCGCTCCGCTCCGGGTGACGGAGGAGGGGCAGATCGGCGGGGCGGGCCCCGAGGATCCGGCGGCCCCGGTCGCGGAGGACCAGCACCTGCTCTCGCTGATGGTGGCCGGGATGACCGACGAGGCCATCGCCGGTCAACTGCGCGTGAGCAAACGCACCGTCCAGCGGCGCATCCAGGGCCTGATGAGCCTCGCGGGCGTCGCCACCCGCATGCAGCTGGGCTGGCACGCGGCCCGCCGCAACTGGCTCTGAGACGCCGGAGACGGCGGCGGCGCGAAGGGCCGGCGGAGGCGGGAAGACGGACGGGCCCGCCGGACGGATCCGGCGGGCCCGGCACCGCGGGCACCGGCTACTTGAGCAGGTAGGCCTTGATCACGGTCTGCTTGAAGGAGTTGCCCGCCGCGTCCTTGACGTAGGTGCGGAGGCTGACCGAACCGCCCGAGGAGCGGCGCGGGTGGTCCACGGTCACCGTGCGCTGCATCCCGGAGCCCTTGACCTTGGCCGAGTGCCAGGTCCTGCCCTCGTCGTAGGAGACCTCGGCGGTGAAGGTGCGGATGGGCGACTCGGCCGCGCCGACCGGACGCTGGATCAGGGTCGGGATGTCGAACCGGCATCCGGCCTTGGCCCGGTTCCACTCGTCCAGCCGGGGCGACATGAGCACCGCGGACAGCGGCAGCGCCTGACGGGTCGCCGTGGTCTGCGACCGGAACCGCCACTCGGACCGCAGGGTCGTGGAGATGGAGCCGGGGGCCAGGTCGCGCTCCTGCTCGAACGTCGCGACGTACTCGGCGGGGGTGGTGTCGGCCGGCACCGTGGCGTAACCCCGGGTCGTCGAGACGACTTCACCGTTGCGTCGCAGCTCCCACGTGGGCCTGCTGCTGGTCGTCGTGCCGGCCACCACGTCGAGGTTACCGTTGGCGGCGTCCTGGATCGCGAACAGCATGGTGTCGCCCTCGCGGAAGGTGTTCATCCCCTCGGGGGCGAAGCCCGAACCCTGGACGCCCTGGTTCCAGCGCTCCTCGAAGCTTCCGGCCTTGTAGCTGTGCAGGCGGCTGAGGAAGCTCTGCCCGTGGGCGTCGGGATCGGTGAAGAAGTTCTGCTCGAACACGCTCTGCCAGCGCAGGTCCTCGGAGGGCGAGAAGTAGTCGACCCGCCGGTTCGGGAGCGGGAGTCCGTCCATCCCGTGGACCCAGCGGAACTTGCCGAGGCTCAGCCACACGCTGCGGTAAGCGGTGGTGTCCGGCCCGGTGGCGGCGAGGGTGGAGTTCACCGTGGCCAGCTGCGACGTGCGGGGGCGGTAGCCGGGATCGGCGGGGATCGCCCCGCGCACCGGCCGGGTGAGGTAGTAGACCGAGGAGGGGTTCCCGTCGGTGCCCGCGGGATCGACCCAGATGGTGCTGACCAGGTAGGTGAACGCCGAGTCCTTGGCCGTCGCCGTCGGGACGGCGTACACGTTCTCGATGCGGTCGCCGCCGACCGCGTCGTTCACGGGGACGGAGAACAGGTCCCCGTCCAGGCCGATGGTGCCGATCTCGGCGTACTTGATGCGGGCCGCGCGGCTCGGGGCCGAGACGTTCACGGGCTTCGCCTTCCGGGCGTCGATGGCGACGTCCCGGTCGGTGCTCATCACGATCTTCGGGGCGCCGACCACGGTGGCCTCGGTGTACTCGGCGTCGAAGAGGAAGCCGTTCACGGAGTAGGTCCTGCCGTCGCGCGGTACCCGCAGCTCGGTGCCGGACGTGCCGTGCAGCTCCACCTCACGGGCCTCGCCGTCGGCCGAGCTGACGGTCAGGTAGGCGTGGGCGGGGGCCTTGCCCGCCCGGTCCTTCACGCTGATGCGGAGGCTGTGCGAGGGCTGCTCGACGTCCATGCCGACCGGAACGCGCACCGAGACGGCCTGGTCGGCGGTGGCCGCGATGACCACGCCGCTGTAGGCCGCGTACGTCGTGGCGGTCTCCGGGGTCGCGGTGACGGTCACGTCCGCGGTGCCGTGCGCGGGCACGGTGACCTTGTCGGCGCCGAGGCGGAACAGACCCTCCGGCGCGGGCTTGCCCGCGCCGTGGGAGACGTTGAGGGACAGGCCGAGAGTGACCGGCGCGCTGCCCGGGTTGCGATAGGTGATCGTCTTCTTCACCGGCGGCCGCGGGCCGTCGGACCAGCGGATCTGCCCGTAGTCCAGTCCGGTGGTCTCGGCGGTGACCTGCTGGCCGACCGCGCGGGCGACGTCGACCCGGCCCGCGCCCTGGAAGTACGCGCCGCGCTCCTTGCCGGCCGCCGTCGACTGCATCAGCTGCCGCTTGACCTGCTCGGGCGTCCAGTCGGGGTGCTGCTGGAAGAGGATGGCGGCGGCACCGGCGACGTGCGGGGTCGCCATCGAGGTGCCGTCCATCGCGGTGTAGCCGTCCTCGGCGGTCGTCCCGCCCGCGCGGGCGGCGACGACGCCGACACCGGGGGCGACGAGGTCGGGCTTGAGGCCGAAGTCGCCCACCCGCGGGCCGATCGAGCTGAAGGGGGCGAGTTCGTCGTCGAGGTCGGTGGCGCCGACGGCCAGCGCGCGGTCGGCGGAGGCGGGGGAACCGACCTTGCCGGGACCGCTGTTGCCGGCCGCGGCCACGACCAGGACGCCGTGGTCGCGGGTGACGGTCTCGACCATGGCCTCGAGGGCGTCGGTCTCCGGGGTGTCGGTGTCGCCCAGGCTGAGGCTGATCACCTTGGCCCCGCGCTCGGCGGCCCAGGCCATGCCTTCGAGGATGTCGGAGTTGTCGCAGGAGCCGCGCGAGTCGCAGACCTTGCCCGACAGGATCCGCGCACCGGGCGCGACACCCTTGAACCGGCCGTCGGAGGCCGCGCCGGAACCGGCGACCGTCGAGGTGACGTGGGTGCCGTGGCCGTGCAGGTCGTCGGTGTCCGCCTCGGCGGTGAAGTTCGCGGACTCCTCGATGAGACCCTTGAGGTCCGGGTGGTTCGGGTCGTAGCCGGTGTCGAGCACCGCGACCTTGACGCCGTCGCCCTTGTAGCCCTTCGCCCAGGCCTGGGGCGCCCCGATGTGCGGCACCGTCCGGTCGAGCCGGACCGTGGAGCGGCCGTCGAGCCAGACCCGGCGGATGCCCGCGCCGAAGGACCTGGCGCCCGCCTCGGCGGGGGCGATGTCCTTCCAGAACCCCGCGGCGTCCTTGCGGTCCTGACCGAGGGTCGCGAAGGGGGTCCCGGGGATGGTGCGGACCCCGTCGGCGCCGGCGGCGGTGAGCCGGCGCTCGGCGGTGCCGGCGTCACCCGCGTACTGGACGATGAGCGGCAGCCTCGACCCCTCGGCGTACTTGCCCTTGGCCAGGGCCGAGACGTTGAACAGGGCCTTGTCGAGGCGGTCGGCCGCGATCAGCGGGAGCGCGTCGACGGGTATGACCGTCCAGTCGGAGCCGTTCTGACGCTTGACGAAGGTGATGTGCTCGCGGCCTTCGGCCGGTTCGACCGAGACGCTCTGCCCGCCCGACGGGGCCGTCTCCAGCGTGACGCGGTCGCCCGTGATCAGAGTGACATGGTGCCGGGTGGATCCGGTGGACCCCGCCGCCTTGTCCTGCACGGCCGAGCCGGACCGCTCGCCGCCCTGGGCGACGCCGGGTGTGGCGGTCAGCCCCGCCAGCACCGCCGCGAGGGCGACGGCCGCCACATACTGCGGCCGAGGGCTCCCGACCCTCGGCCGCCACCTGTTGTTCATCTGTCTCATGGGGGGAGCGTGGCGGCGCCGTCGGCGGAGGTCAGCACTTTCCGCTGTCGGTCAGAGGACAAGTCACCTTTGCGCCAGGGCGCAGGAGCCGCAAAGGACGCGAAACGGCATGAAGCCGCGGGCCCGGCCCGGTCGGCGCCCGGCCGGCGCCCGGCCGGCGGCGGGTCTTGGAACGTACGCGGTGTCGCGATGTGGCGCGTTCGGCAGGACACTTGGGGGCGGGCGGCTACCGAGGGGGCCAGTGGTGACGAAGCAGACGCCGCAACGGCAGACGCAACTGCGCACGTCCGACCGGGCCGAGGTGTTACGCCTGCTGGAACGGGCCGTCGCCGCCGAACGGCCGGGCGGGCACTCCGCGGAGGCGGAGGAGGCGCTGCGGCAGGGACGGGCGGCGCTGGACGAGATCGCGGGCGAGGCGGCGGCCGAGTACGCCGCGTACACCGCCGCGCTGGCGGCGGAACGCACGGGCCGCCGCTCGTCGCTGGGCACCCCGGCGCTGGTGACCGCCGTCGCCGCCGTCGCGGCGTGCGTGGCGGACCTCGGCTGGGGCACTCCGCCGGGCACGGCGCTGGGCGTGGGCGGCGTGGTCGCCCTCGCCGGGGCCGCCGTGACGGCGCTGCTGACCACGGGCGGCGGTGGCGCCGGACGTCCGCAGGAGCTGCGGCGGACCTGGCTGGAGGCCGTGGAGCGGCGCGGCGTCCGGCCGTTCCTGGAACGCCGGCGCGGCAGCGCGCCGATCGCGCCGGCCTCCGCGAAGGTGCCGGCCCAGCGCCGCACCGACCGCAGCGCCGCGGCTCGGGGTCGCAGCGTCCTGGAGCAGTCCTTCGCCCAGCTTCCGGTCACAGAGGGGCCGTTCACCGGCCGCCGGGAGCATCTGCGGCAGATGGCCCAGTGGGTGCACCAGGCGCGGGTCTCCCCCGCCTCGGAGCCCGTCGTGGTCGTCCTGCACGGACCCGCCGGTTCCGGGCGCACCACGCTCGCGCTGCGCGCCGCCCAGCAGCTCAAGGACCAGTTCCGCGGGGCCTGCGTCGTCGACCTGCGCGGCGCCGCGCCCGGGGAACGCCCGCTCCCCGTCCGGGACGCGCTGCTGCATCTGCTCAACCGGCTGGGCGCGCCCCGCGAACAGCTCCTGTTCCGCGAGCGCACCTCGCAGGAGCAGCATCTGCGGCGCCTGGCCGACCAGTACCAGAAGCACCTCACCGACGTCCCCGTGGTCATCGTCCTCGACGACGCCGCCGGGCCCGAGCAGATCGGCGCCCTGGTCCCCGAGCGCTCCGACAGCCTCGTCCTGGTCACCTCGGAGGAACCGCTCGACCTGGACATCCCGGCGGCCCGCGTCTACGCCCTGACGGTCGACCCGCTGGGCGCGGAGGCGTCCCGGGAGCTGCTGGCCGCCCTCTCCTCCGGCGCCGTCCCGGCCGCGGACGGCGCCGGTGACGCCGACACCGTACGCCGGCTGTGCGGCGGGCTGCCGCTGGCGCTGCGGATCGCGGGCAGTTCGCTCCCCGAGCGCGGCGTCGGGCGGCTGGCGGCCGACCTGGCGGCGTACGGCCCGGTGGGCCCCGTCGACCGGACGCTGGCACTGCGCTACCACGACCAGCCCGAGCCGGGACGCCGGCTGCTGCGGAGGCTGGCGCTCGCCGGGCGGACGAGCCTCGGCGCGGCGGCGGCCGCGGCCCTGCTGGGAACGGAGGAGCAGGAGGCTTCACGGCGGCTGGGCGAGCTGGCCTCGGCGGGTCTCATCGAGCATGTGCGCGGCAGCCGCTACCGGCTGCACGACCTGGTACGGCGCTTCGCGCACGCGCGCCTGCTGGACGAGGAGGACCCGGCCGAGCGGGCGGCCGCCCAGGAGCGGCTGATCCGCAGCTACGCCGAGCTGGCGGACGCGGTCATCCGGCTGGTCGACGGCCGGACCTCGACCCGCGCCGACCGGTTCGGCCCCCAGGGCTTCCCCTCGCTGGACCAGGCGCTGCGCTGGCTGGACGAGGAGTCCAGCTTCATCACCGCGGCGCTGCGGCACTCCGACGGCGTCGACCAGCGGGTGGTGCAGCATCTGCTCGGCGCGCTGTGCGACTACTGCCTGCTCCGCGGCGACCTGTACCGGCTCGGCGAGATCAGCGAGCTGGCGCAGGGACACCGGCGGGAGGCGGACCAGTCGGTCCTGGTGCGCTCGGTGCAGTGGCGCACCGGCATCGCCGCGCGTCAGCTCGGCGAGCTGGACAAGGCCCGCTCGACGCTGTCGTCGGTGGTCGACCTGTACTTCGACGCCCAGCACCCGGCGGGTGCCGCCCGCGCCCTGTGCAGCCTGGGCATCACGCTGCAGCAGCAGGGGAGCCTGCGGGAGGCGGAGACCAAGCTGCGCGAGGCCCTGGAGCTGCAGGCCGGCGACGAGCTGCGGGCCGACCGGGCCTGGACGCAGCACGCGCTGGCGGCGGTGCTGCGCGACGCCGGGCGGCTGGCGGAGGCGCGCGAGCTGCTGACCGAGTCCCTGGCGCTGCACCGGGAGAGCGAGAGCGTGCACGGCGAGGCCTGGGCGCATCTGCAACTGGGCCAGCTGCTGCTGCGGCTGGGCGACGCGGAGCGCGGTGAGGCGGAGCTGCGCGCCGCGGGCGAGTGCTACACCGCCACCCGCGACCCGCGCGGCGAGGCGTGGACCGCCACCCAGCTGGGCCGGGCCCGCCTGCTGCGCGGCGACGCCGGCACGGCCCAGCGGGTGCTGCGCGAGGCGCTCGCGCGCCACCGCGCCAGCGAGGACGCCCGCGGCGAGGCCTGGTCGCTGTACTACCTCGGCCAGGCGCTGGAGGAGGGCGGGGAGCTGGACGCGGCCCTGCGGGCCCTGGAGCGCTCCCGCACCATGTTCAGCCGGATGCGGGACGTCTACGGTCTGGCCTGCGCCCGCCACCACTCCGCCCGGGTCACCCGCGACCAGCGGGCGGCGCTCACCGGCAATCTGCGCAACAGCGGCTTCGCCCGCCAGCTCCTGCAGGACGCCCGCGCCGACTTCCACCGCATCGGGGTTCCGCACGGCGAGGGCTGGTCCTGTGTGGAGCTCGCCGTCATCGACGCGGGCAACGGCCGCGTCCCGGCCGCCCTGGAGCTGGTCCGGGAGGCGGAGCGGCTCTTCGCCTCCATGAACGACCGGCGCGGTGTGGACTGGGCGCGCTTCCTGCAGTGCACGCTGCTGCCGCTGCTCTCGCCGGAGGGCGCCGCCGAGGCCCGCGAGCGGCTCTCCCGGCTGACGGGGGACGCGTACGAGGGCCGCGACGCTGATCTGGAGGAGTACGCGGAGGCGTACGCCCTGCTGCTCGAGCGCGGTGTCGCGCCGGGCACGCCCTGGGAGGCGTGGCGGCTGGGCATGGTGCCGTCACGGGGTGCGCGGATGGTGATGGCCGTCCCGGTGGACCGGGCGGTGGAGGGCTGAGGGGGCGGCCCAGCGTGTCACCGGCTCCAGGGCGCCTCGCGGGCGACAATCGCGACGGGGACCGACCGCGAGAGGACGAGACCATGGACCGGCTGCCCGCTGCGCTCCAGCCCATCCACGACCGGGAGCAGGCGCTGCCGCGCGAGTCGAGCATCTACCACGAGAGCCCGGTGCGGCACACGATCACCTTCGTGTGGGACCCGCCGGGCGGCCCCGCCGGCGACGAGGACGGCCTCGCCGTGATCGTCTCCAGCGGCGCGCTCCCCGTCCCGGAGGTGGGCGAGCACGTCGCCGTCCACGGCCACGACGTGCGGGTGGCCGCGGTGCGGACCTCGTACACCCGGTCCGACGACGAGGGCGTCCCGCTGCTCTTCACACGGGTGTCCGTCGCCGAGCCCGGCTGAGCGGCACCGCACCCCCGCCGCGGGGCAGGGGTGCGCGGCGTGCCTCAGCCCTTGCGGGCGGAGCCCTCGGCGCCGGAGCCGGCGGAGGCCGTGAGCTGCTCCCCCGGCTCCCCCGGCTGCCCGGGCTGCTCCTGCTGCTCCTCGAAGTCGATCTTCTTGAACTGCTTGTTCATGTTCTTCATCAGCCACCACAGGGAGAGGCCGATGAGGGCGAAGATGACGAAGCCGAGGAGGCCGGGCGTCACCTTGTTCTGGTCCAGGTCCTTGACGGCCAGAGGGACGAGCTGGGCTGCGGCCGTGCCGAGAGTCGCGTTCACGCGCTCAATTCTCCCGGATGCCCGCGAAGAGGTCGTCCTCGGGGAGGGAGGTGTCCACCCGGGACTTCGCGAGCTCGTAGTCCTCGGTGGGCCAGACCTCCTTCTGCAGCTCCATCGGAACGTGGAACCAGGCGCCGTCGGGGTCGATCTGGGTCGCGTGGGCCAGCAGCGCCTTGTCCCGGATCTCGAAGAAGTCCGAGCAGGGCACGTGCGTGGTGATGTTGCGCTCCGGCCGGTCGGCGGTCTGCCAGCGCTCCAGCCACTCCCCGTAGGGCGACTCCAGCCCGCGGGCGAGCAGCGCCTCGTGCAGGGCGAGGGTGCGCTGCCGGCTGAACCCCTGGTTGTAGTAGAGCTTCAGCGGCGTCCACGGCTCGCCGGCCTCGGGGTAGCGCTCGGGGTCGCCGGCCGCCTCGAAGGCGACCATCGAGATCTTGTGGGTCATGATGTGGTCGGGGTGGGGGTACCCGCCGTTCTCGTCGTACGTGATGATCACGTGCGGGCGGAACTCGCGGATCAGCCTGACCAGCGTGCCCGCGGCCTCGTCCACGTCCTGGAGGGCGAAGCAACCCTCGGGCAGCGGGGGCAGCGGGTCGCCCTCGGGAAGTCCGGAGTCGACGTAGCCGAGCCAGGACTGCTGGACGCCGAGGATCTCGCGCGCCTCGTCCATCTCCTTGGCGCGGACCTCGTGGATGTGCTCCTCGATGTACTTGTCGCCCTGCAGCTTGGGGTTGAGCACGGAACCGCGCTCGCCCCCGGTGCAGGTGGCGACCAGGACGTCGACGCCCTCGGAGACGTACCGGGCCATCGTGGCCGCGCCCTTGCTGGACTCGTCGTCGGGGTGTGCGTGCACGGCCATCAGCCGCAGCTGCTCGGTCAAGGTCGGATCCTCAGTCATGGGTCGTGAGTAGCGGCTTCTATAGTGACCGAAGCGAGGGGCTGTTTGATTCCAAGGCGGGATTCCCCGGGCCCCGGGAGGACTGATTCATGAGCGCGGTGCGCGACGGACTGCCCGAGGGACGGTACGGGCGGGGTGCCGGCGACGACGCGCGCACGGACCGCAGACTGCGGGGCATCGGCGCCGCGCTCGCCGTGGTCCTGCTGGTCTTCATCGGCTGGATCGCCTGGGACAAGCTCACCGGCACCGAGGTCAGCGCCGAGGTGATCAAGTTCCAGGTCGCCTCCGACCAGGAGGTCCAGGTCCACATCGAGGTGCGCAAGGACGCGGGGGTCCCGGCGGTGTGCACCCTGCGTTCGCTCGCCGAGGACCACGGCGAGGTCGGCCGCAAGGATGTTCGCCTCAATCAGCACAGCAGTCGCATCGACACCGTCGTCACCATTCGCACCACCAGTCGCGGCACTTCCGCGGAACTGGTCGGCTGCCAGCCCGCCGAGTGATCCGACCTGCCCGGCCAATCGGCGCCTGACCTGGGTTTATGGCTTCTTGATAATTTTCCTCTCGCCGATTGTCGGCGCGAATTGTTACGCTCGTGGTTTCGCCCTCCCGCGAAGACGCATCTTTCTGGGTAGGGCGTTCATTTGTAAGCAAGCGAGTTCGAGTACGACGAGGAGCACCTGTGACCCAGACCAGCGAGAACGTCACCTGGCTGACCCAGGAGGCGTACGACCAGCTCAAGGCCGAGCTGGAGCACCTGTCGGGTCCCGCACGCGCCGAGATCGTCGCCAAGATCGAGGAAGCCCGCCAGGAAGGCGATCTCAAGGAGAACGCCGGTTACCACGCGGCACGCGAGGACCAGGGCAAGCTGGAGCTCCGGATCCGCCAGCTGACGCAGCTCCTGCAGCACGCCAAGGTGGGCGAGGCCCCGGCGGACAACGGCGTGGTCGCCCCCGGCATGGTCGTGACGATCGCCTTCGACGGCGACCCGGACGACACCCTGACGTTCCTGCTCGGCTCCCGTGAGTATGTGTCGTCGGACCTGGAGACCTACTCGCCGCAGTCCCCGCTGGGCTCGGGTGTGAACGGCAAGAAGGTCGGCGACGACGCGACCTACGAGCTCCCCAACGGCAAGAAGGCGTCGGTGAAGATCCTCGACGCCAAGCCGCACAGCGGCTGACGCCGCCCCTTCGCGCGAACGAGCCCCCGGCCGGAAGGCCGGGGGCTCGTCGCGTTCCGTGGGCGGGCGCCAAGCGCGCCGGACGTCAGACCGTCGCCGAGCGGTACTTGCGCACCGCGAGGGTGCGGAAGACCAGGATGATGACGATCGACCACAGCACCGACGCGAGCACCGGATGCTGCATGGGCCACACGTCCGGGGTCTGGTAGCCGGGCGGAAGGTTGCCGAACAGCTCACGGCAGGCCAGCACGGTCGCGCTGAACGGGTTCCACTCCGCGATGTGCCGCAGCCACGGGGTCATCTGGTTGGAGTCCACGAAGGCGTTCGAGATGAACGTCAGCGGGAACAGCCAGATCAGGCCGCCGGAGGTGGCCGCCTCCGGGGTGCGGACGGACAGGCCGATCAGGGCGCCGATCCAGGAGAAGGCGTAGCCGAGCAGGAGCAGCAGGCCGAACGCCGCGAGCGCCTTGGGCAGGCCCTCGTGGACGCGCCAGCCGACGAGCAGCGCGACGATCGCCAGCACCACCACGGTGAGGGCGGTCTGCACCAGGTCGGCCAGGGTGCGGCCGGTGAGCACGGCGCCGCGGGCCATGGGCAGCGACCGGAAGCGGTCGATGAGGCCCTTGTGCATGTCGTCGGCGATGCCCGCGCCGGCCCCGGCGGTGGCGAACGTCACCGTCTGGGCGAAGATGCCGGCCATCAGGAACTCGCGGTAGAGCGCGGGGCTGGTGGATCCGCCGACGTTCATGGAGCCGCCGAAGACGTAGCTGAACAGCACCACGAACATGATCGGCTGGACGAGCCCGAAGATCACGACCTCGGGGATGCGCAGCATGCGGATCAGGTTGCGCCGGGCGACGACCAGCGAGTCGCGGACGGACTGGACGAACGGGTTGCCCGTACGCGGCACGCTGGTGGTGGCCGGTGTGGTCACCGTGGTCACTGGGACTCCTCTTCCTTCTCCTCGGCGACGTGGCCGGTGAGCGACATGAACACATCGTCGAGCGTGGGGCGGCGCAGACCGATGTCGTCGATCTCGATGCCGCGGGTGTCGAGCTCGCGGATGACCTCGGCGAGCAGCTTGGCGCCACCCGTGACCGGCACGGTGATCCGGCGGGTGTGGTCGTCGACGGCGGCCTCGCCCTTGCCGAAGCCGTTCAGCACCTCGGTGGCGGTCACCAGGCGCTCGCGGTCGTGGACGACGACCTCGACCCGCTCGCCGCCGGTCCGCGCCTTGAGCTCGTCGGACGTGCCGCGGGCGATGACCTTGCCGTGGTCGATCACACAGATGTCGTGGGCGAGGTGGTCGGCCTCCTCCAGATACTGCGTGGTGAGCAGCAGTGTCGTGCCGCCCGCCACCAGGTCCTGGATGACCTCCCACAGCGCGAGGCGGTTGCGGGGGTCCAGGCCGGTGGTCGGCTCGTCCATGAACATCACCGGCGGCCTGACGACCAGGGCGGCCGCCAGGTCGAGCCGACGCCGCATGCCGCCGGAGTAGGTCTTGGCCGTGCGGTCGGCCGCCTCGGCGAGGTTGAAGCGCTCGAGCAGCTCCGCCGCGCGGGCCTTCGCGTCCCGGGCGCTCATCTGGTAGAGCTGGCCGACCATCTGCAGGTTCTCGCGGCCGGTGAGGTACTCGTCGACCGCCGCGAACTGACCGGACAGGCCGATCTGCCGGCGCACCTCGTTGGGGTGCTTCAGCACGTCTATGCCGGCCACGACGGCCGAGCCGCTGTCGGGCTGCAGCAGGGTGGTCAGGACGCGCACGGCGGTGGTCTTCCCGGCTCCGTTGGGGCCGAGGAGGCCGAGGACGGTCCCTTCCGGGACGTCGAGGTCCACTCCGTCCAGTGCCCGTACGTCACCGAAGGTCTTCACCAGACCTTCGGCATGGATGGCGCCTGGCATGCGATGTCTCCGATTCGGGGCTTGGGGTGCATGGGGACTGTTCGGTGCGCGGCCGTGCGGCGGCACACCACGATGTGTCGCGAGCATCCCAGACGCGATATATCGCGTCAAGCGGATTTCTCCGCGCTCCCGCTCCCACGGCACGACGCGTCGGTGACACTCGCCATCCACCATGCCGCACGCCACTGACAATCCGGCCCGAACGGCCTCAGAGCAGCACGTACCCCGCCGTCCGCAGCGCCTCGGCCACCGCGGCCCGGTGCCCGGGACCCCGGGTCTCCAGATGCAGCTCGACCTCCGCCTCGGCCAGCCCCAGCCGAGGATCCGTTCTGACGTGCGCGATGTCCAGCACGTTTGCGTCACTCGCGGAAAGGATCTCCAGAAGCGCCGCCAGCGCCCCCGGCCGGTCCGTGAGCCGCAGCCGGAAGGACATGTAGCGCCCCGCGGCCGCCATGCCGTGCCGCAGGAGGCGCTCCATCAGCAGCGGGTCGACGTTGCCGCCCGACAGCACCGCGACGACCGGCCCCTCGAAGTCCTCCGGACGCGACAGCAGCGCCGCCACCGGGCTCGCCCCGGCCGGCTCCACCACCAGCTTCGCCCGCTCCAGGCAGAGCAGCAGCGCGCCGGACAACTCGTCCTCGGTGACCGTGCGCACCTCGTCCACCAGATCCCGGACGATGCCGAACGGCACGTCCCCGGGGCAGCCCACCTTGATGCCGTCCGCCATGGTGGCCACCGAGTCCAGCGCCACCGGCCGCCCGGCCGCGAGCGACGGCGGATACGCGGCCGCGCCCTCCGCCTGCACCCCGACGACCCGCACCTGCGGGCGCACCGCCTTCACCGCCAGCGCCACACCCGCGGCGAGCCCCCCGCCGCCGATCCCCACGACGATCGTGCGCACCTCCGGGCACTGCTCCAGGATCTCCAGGCCGACCGTGCCCTGCCCGGCGATGATGTCGGGGTGGTCGAACGGGTGGATGAAGACCGCGCCGGTCTCCTCCGCGTACTCCCGGGCGGCGCGCAGCGACTCGTCCACCACGTGCCCGTGCAACCGCACCTCCGCGCCGTAGTCGCGGGTCGCCGCGACCTTCGGCAGCGGCGCACCGGACGGCATGAACACGGTGGAGCGCACCCCGAGCAGCGACGCGGCCAGCGCCACACCCTGCGCGTGGTTGCCCGCGCTCGCCGCCACCACGCCCGCCGCCCGCTCCTCCTGCCGCAGCCCGGCGATCCGCACATAGGCGCCGCGGACCTTGAAGGAACCCGTACGCTGCAGGTTCTCGCACTTCAGATGGACCGGGGAGCCCACCAGACCGGAGAGGTACCGGCTGCCCTCCATGGGCGTCACGCGCGCGACCCCCGACAGCATCTTGTGCGCGCCGCGCACATCGTCGATGGTGACCGGAGACGGTCGCGCGACAACCGCCGCGCGACGTGTGCGACGTGCCGGTGGTGCGGGGCTTTCCATGGTCCCCAGTCTTGCAGCAGCGGCTTCAGCCCGGACGGACCGAGCAGTTTTCCGCGGCGGGGTCCCGCGGTGACGCTCTCCGCGTACTCTTCTCCCAACCTTCGCAGGACCGACAGAACGCGAGCTTCCGGCCATGCCCATTCCCCCCTCGGAGATCACGACCGACCTCCTCGAGCGCCTGCAGCACGAGGTGGCGCTCTTCGCCCGCCGCGCGGAACAGACGCGCCTCGGTGGCGTGGGCAAGGCCCGCAACTCCATGGACCGGGCCGCGTACCTGCTGCTCCACCGCCTGGACAACGAGGGCCCGATGGGCGTGAAGGCGCTCGCGGAGGGCATGGGCATCGACTCCTCCACCGTCACGCGGCAGGTCGCGCCCCTCGTCGACAGCGGTCTCGTCAAGCGCACCTCGCACCCCGAGGACGGGCGCGCGGTCGTGCTCGCCCTCTCCCCGCGCGGGCGCTCGCGCCTGGAGGAGGTCCGCACCTCGCGCCAGCGGCTCATGGAGGTCGTGACGGACGACTGGACCCCGCAGGAGCGCGAGGCCTTCACCGATCTCCTCGGCCGCTTCAACGCGGCGCTCGCGCAGTACCACGCCTCCGTCACGCAGGGAGACGAGCAGAACTCTTGACCTGAGGTCACCGTCTGCCGTCCCATGGCGCTGTGGGAGAGCGCCGGGAGGCAGCGGAGCGCCGGCGCGACGCCGAGTTCGAGGCGTTCGCGGCGGGCGCGGCAGGGCGGCTGCTGCATGCCGCGATCCTGCTCACGGGGGACCGGGGGGAAGCCACCGAGCTCCTGTGCGCCGCCCTGTCGCGCACCTACGCGGACTGGTTCCGGATGCGCGGCGAGGACCCGTACGCCCGCACCCGCGCCGAACTGGTCCGCCGCTTCGCCCACCGGCCCTGGTGGCGCCGCCCGCACGGCGGGGTGCTCGGGCCGCTCAACGCGCGGGAGCGGCTGGTGATCGTTCTGCGGTTGTACGAGGGCATCGCCGAGGAACAGGCCGCCGCGCAGCTCGACATGCCGGTGGAGCGGGTACGGGCGATCAGCCTGCGGGCCACCGCGGTCCTGCGCAGCCGGCCCGCACGGGGCGGGGCGGCGCCCCGGGTGCGCGAGGCCGCGTCATGACCCCGTACGACCGCAAGGAGGACGAGGTCCGCCGCCTGCTCGACGGAGCCCACGCGGCCGTCCCCGTGGACCTCGCCCCGCGCGCCGCCGAGCGCGGCCGCCGCGTCCTGGCCCGCCGCCGCGTGCTGCACGGCGTCCTGTGGACGCTGCTCGTCGTGGGCATCGTCACGGCGCTGGTCCTGGCGACGCTGTGGTGGCCGTCGCCGGAGCCGTTGGGGACGACGCCGGGTGGGGACGGCTGGTAACGGGGTGCGGTTTGCCGGTGCCCGGGGTGCCCCTTGCGGCCCGTTGTCGTGTGCGGGTTCGTTGCGCCTGCGGCGGGCGGTTTCCCCGCCCGCCCTCCCTCCCCCAGCCTTCGGCCGGGGGGACCCCCATCCGGCGCGGTCGGTGCGGGCCTGCGCCATGTCCGTCTCGGGGTCGGTGCCGCGCCGGCGCACTCCCCCAGCCTCCGGCCGGGGGTACCCCCACCAACGCTCGCGGTTTACCCCCACATCATTCGGCACCGGGTCCGCCGCTCGTCTCCCCCAGCCTTCGGCCAGGGGGAGCACCCCGCCACACCCCCTCCGGTCGTGTCGGCGCACGACGGCCGGTGGGGGGTCAGCAAGGCACCTGCGGCAACCCCGAACCGCTTCCGCACCCCCTGCATCCCCCAGCTACCGATGGGCGGTACCCCATGAGGCGCCTGACCCGGTGGGGTTTCGGAAGCATGCGCGGCGCCCCCGGACCGTCCCCCCTTACTCCGGCGATCAGGCACACGACGGCCGGAGGAGGGTTCTGCAAGGCACTCGCGGCAACCCCGAACCGCCTCCGCACCCCTCCGTCCCCGAGCTACCGCTGGGCGGTGCCCCCATGGGGCGCCCGACCCGGTGGGGGTCGGCTTAAACAACCGGGGCGACCCCGGACCGCCCTATGCCCCCTCCGGCGATCAAGCGCGCAGCGAAACGGAGGGGGCGGGGTCGTAGGGGTGGGCGTTCTGGACACTGGGCGTATTTGTGTGCGGCACCCGGGACGACACAAGCAAGTGCCCGCCACGCACGTAAATATGCGTCCAGAATGCCCAGCCCCGGAGGCCCCGCACCCGGCCCACCCCCACACGCAGCGGCGCGGCACCTGACCGCGCCGGGCAATCGGGCGGGAGGGCGGGGGACAGCCCGCCGCAGGCGCAAACGACCCGCACACAACCACCGGCCGCAAGGGGCACCCCGGGCACCAGCAACCGCACCCCGGGCAAGCGCTACGCGCCGAGCGCTTGGCGGAGGTCCTCGAGGAGATCCCCCACCGACTCGATGCCGACCGACAGCCGCACCAGATCCGCCGGCACCTCCAGCGCAGAGCCGGCGACCGAGGCGTGCGTCATCCGGCCCGGGTGCTCGATCAGGGACTCGACGCCGCCCAGGGACTCGCCCAGCGTGAACAGCCGCGCGCGGTTGCAGACCTCGACCGCCGCCTCCTCGCCGCCCGCGACGCGGAAGGACACCATGCCGCCGAACGCCTTCATCTGCTTCGCCGCGACGTCGTGGCCCGCGTGCTCGGGCAGCCCCGGGTAGAAGACCTCGGTGACCTTGGGGTGCAGCGACAGCAGCTCCGCGACCCGGGCCGCGTTCTCGCTGTGCCGGTCCATGCGCACCGCGAGGGTCTTGATGCCCCGCATGACCAGCCAGGCGTCGAAGGGGCCCGCGACCGCGCCCATCGCGTTCTGGTGGTAGGCCAGTTCCTCGCCGAGCCCGGCGTCGGCCGCGACCAGCGCGCCGCCGACCACGTCCGAGTGGCCGCCCATGTACTTGGTGGTGGAGTGCACGACCACGTCCGCGCCGAGCGCCAGCGGCTGCTGCAGGTAGGGGCTGGCGAAGGTGTTGTCGACGACGAGCCTGGCGTCCGCGGCGCGCGCGATGTCCGCGAGGGCCGCGATGTCGGTGATCCCGAGCAGCGGGTTGCTGGGGGTCTCCACCCAGATCACCTTGGTCTCGGGCCGCAGCGCGGCGCGGACCGCCGCCGGGTCGGAGGTGTCGGCGACCGACCACTGCACGCCCCAGCGCTCGACGACCTTCGCGAAGAGCCGGAAGGTGCCGCCGTAGGCGTCGTTGGGGATGACGACGTGGTCGCCCGGCTTCAGGACCGTACGCAGCAGGCAGTCCTCCGCGGCGAGGCCGGACGCGAACGCCAGGCCCCGGCGACCGCCCTCCAGCGCCGCGAGGTTCTCCTCCAGCGCGGTGCGGGTGGGGTTCGCGGACCGGCTGTACTCGTAGCCGCCGCGCAGGCCGCCGACCCCGTCCTGCTTGTACGTGGAGACCTGGTAGATCGGCGTGACCACGGCCCCGGTCTGGGCGTCGGCCGGCTGGCCCGCGTGGATCGCCAGGGTCTCGAAGTTCTGGTGCTGCTGCTCGCTCATACCGCCGAGCGTAGTGCGACCCGAGGCCCGGGACGTGCCACGCGGGCCCGCGTAGGCTTGCTCATCATGGAACTCCTGTGGGTGCTGTACGGCGTGCTGCTGATCTCCGCGATCGTGCTGGTGCCCCGCATGCTGCGGGGCCGCGGCATGCGGGCCGCGGCCGCGGTCGACCCGGCCCGGTACGGATTCGTCCCCCGGGAGGAGATCGACATCCGGCTGCCGGGACCGGACGACGAGCTGACGCGGGCGTTGACGGCGACCCAGCGCACCCAGGACTGGCGCGCGGTCGCCGCACTCCTCAAGGGCACCCCGGCGGAGGGCGAGATCCGCTGGCAGCGGGTCCAGACCCTGGCCGGCGCCGCGGCGGTGGAACTGGCGCAGACCCCCGGGCAGGGCGCGGCATGGCTGCGGACCTGGCGGGTCGAGGACCCGAAGGACGCGGGCGGGGCCGCGGTCCACGCGGCGTTCCTGGTGCAGCGGGCCCGGCGGGAGCCGGCCGGTTCCCCGGACGTGCCGATGATCCTGGAGGAGGCCCGCACCGTCGCCGCCGAGGCCGCGCTGCTCGCGCCGGGCGACCCCGTGCCGTACATCGTCGAGCTGGCCGGCGGCGGGGACTTCGAGGCCGCCTGGGAGAAGATCGTCTCCCGCGCCCCGCACCACATGGGCGCCCACCTGGCCGCCCTCGCCCGCCTCCCGGAGGACGCCTCCCGCGACTTCGCCGAGCGGGCCGCCTCCGCCGCCCCGGTGGGCAGCCTGCTGCCGGCGTTGCCGCTCTTCCAGGTCTTCGCGCACCTGCCCGAGGTCATCCTCGTCCGCAGCTTCTACGAGAGCGAGGTCGTCTCCCGCGCCATCGGCGGCGCCCTCTACGCCACCGAGCACGCGTCCCCGTCGGACGCCGTGCTGCCCGTGGTCCGACATCTGCTGGCCGCCTTCCTGCTGCGCGCCGAGCGCTTCCCCGAGGCGGTCGAGCAGTTCCGCGCCGTCGACGGCTACGCGGGCGCGGCCCCCTGGGCCTACGAGGCCGACCCGGCGGCTGCGTACACCGCGCACCGGGCCCAGGCGCTCGCCGGGCTGCAGTGGAGCTCCGAGCGCGGGCACACCCGATGACCCCGCGGCTGCCCTCCCGCGAGGAGGCGATCCCGGGCCGCCCCGGACCCGTCTACACGGTGCCGGACCGCCACACCGTGCTGGGCCGGCCCCTCACCGGCCCCTACCCGGCCGACCTGGAGGTCGCCGACTTCGCGCTCGGCTGCTTCTGGGGCGCCGAGCGCGTCTTCTGGCGGACGCCCGGCGTGTGGACGACGCTCGTCGGCTACCAGGGCGGTCACACGGAGTACCCGATGTACGAGGAGGTCTGCAGCGGCCTCACCGGTCACGCCGAGGCCGTACGCGTCGTCTTCGATCCCGCGCTGCTGTCGTACGGAGAACTGCTGAAGGTCTTCTGGGAGGCCCACGACCCCACCCAGGGCCACCGCCAGGGCAACGACATCGGCACGCAGTACCGCTCCGCGGTGTACACCCACTCCCCGGAGCAGTCCGCCACCGCCCTCGCCTCCCGCGAGGCCTACCAGTCCGCCCTGAACGCCCGCGGCCTCGGCGCCATCACCACGGCGATCCTCCCCGCGGGCCCCTTCTACCCGGCGGAAGCCCGTCACCAGCAGTACCTGGACAAGAACCCGGCGGGGTACTGCGGCATCGGCGGGACGGGCGTCTCCTGCCCGGTCGGCGTCGATCCCGCCTGAGACCCGGCCGGCCGCGCTGATCCCCCTGCGCCGCGTCCGCGTCCGTCGCCGGGGAAATTCGATTGCCCGCGGCGATCCGATGCGCGCTAATACGGCGCATGGCCGATATCCAGGGCACGTACGACGACCTGTTCACCGCGGTGCCAAACGCGCTGGCCGGATTGCTGGACGGCGGGGACGTCGGCGGCTCGGTCGCGGTCTTCGTGGACGGCGAGCCGGTGGTGGACGTCTGGGGCGGGTTCGCCGACGCCGGCCGCACGATCCCCTGGCAGCGGGACACGATCACCGGTGTGTACTCCGTCACCAAGACGATGACCGCACTGTGCGCGCTGGTCCTGGCCGACCGCGGCGACCTGGATCCGGAGGCGCCGGTCGCCCGGTACTGGCCGGAGTTCGCCGCGTCGGGCAAGGAGAAGGTGCTGGTGCGGCATCTGCTCTCGCACACCGCGGGACTGCCCGACTGGGACGGGCCGATCGACGAGCTGTACGACTGGCCGTCCGCCACGGCCCGTCTGGCGGCGCTGGCCCCGCAATGGGAACCGGGCACCGCCGCGGGGTACCACTCGCTGACCCAGGGCCATCTCGTGGGCGAGGTCGTACGCCGGATCACCGGCCGGAGCGTGGGCGCGTTCTTCGCGGAGGAGGTGGCCGGCCCGCTCGGCGCCGACTTCCACATCGGACTGCCCGCCGAGCACGACCACCGGGTGGCGCCCACCGTGCCGCCGCCGTCCCGGGACGAGGAGTACGCCGCGAGTGCGCCCGGCGGCGCCTCCCCCGCCACGGGCACCGCCGTACGCGTGCGTGACGGCAACAGCGTGGCATGGCGTCGCGCGCAGATCCCGGCGGCGAGCGGTTTCGGCAACGCCCGCTCGGTCGCCCTCGTGCAGTCGGTGCCGGCCTGCGGCGGATCGGTGCGCGGGGTGCGGTTGCTGTCGCGGGCGGGCTGCGACCGTGCCCGGGAGGAGCAGTTCAGCGGCGAGGACCGCCGCCTGGGCATGCACGTCCGCTGGGGGCTGGGCTACGGGCTGTTCGGCGACAACGTCGGCTGGGGCGGCTGGGGCGGCTCGATCGTCATGGTCGACCCCGATGCCCGTATGACGGTGGCGTACGTGCCCAACCAGATGCGCGAACCCGCGGAGGACAACCGCGGGCTGGAGCTGGTGATGGCCGCCTACGACGGACTGCAGGGCCTGCGGGCCACCGCGGGCTGACGCGGACCCGGGCTACTCGCACGCGGGCGGGGCGGCGAGCCCGGGCGGCAGCGGGACGCCGCGATCGGCGGCGACGGCGCGGGCCGCCGCCGCGCAGGCCGACCAGCGGGCACCACCGCGATCGCGGACACCGACGACGGGCCTGTGGGGGCAGGGACGGGCACTGTCGCCGTGCCAGGTGCACCGGCCACGTGAGGCACTCGTCGCGGGGAGTTCGCACAGATCGAGCCAGACGCCGCTTTCGTCCATGGCGCCAGGGTGGCACGGCAGGGCTTCGCCCGGGACGAAAACCCTTTGCCGGCACGGCGGTTCGGCGCCCGAACCCGCGTCCGCCGGCGCGCGGGGTGCCCGGGCCGGGTGTCAGACGGACGGCGCCGGGCCGCTGCTCGAGCGTACGGTCAGTTCGGGCCCGAGCAGCCGGACCTCCTGCGTCGGGCTCCCGTTCAGCTTGGCGAGGACGAGGTCCACGGCGTGGCGGCCCATCTGCTGTGCGGGGATGGCGACGGAGGTCAGCTGGGGGGACGCCTGGACGGCCACCGGTTCGGGGCAGACCGCGACGACGGAGACGTCCTCGGGCACCGCCCTGCCCTGCTGGCGCAGGAGCACCAGGAGGGGGCCGATGGCGGACTCGTTCTGGACGACGAGTGCGGTGGTGTCCGGCCGTTCCTCGAAGATGCGGGAGAGGGTGCCCGCGGTGGACTCGTAACTGCCCTCACAGGGGCGGTGGATGAGCCGTAGGCCGCGCTCGGCGGCGCGGGAGCGGAGTCCCTGGAGGGTGCGCTCGGCGAAGCCGGTGTGGCGCTGGTAGACCGCGGCCGCCTCGCCCACGACGGCGACGGAGCGGTGGCCGAGGTCGGCGAGATGGTCGGCGCACAGCGCCCCGGCGGCCCGGAAGTCGAGGTCGACGCAGGTGAGTCCGGTGGTGTCGGCGGGCAGGCCGATGAGCGCCGCCGGCCGGTCCCCGGCCCGCAGCAGCGGGATGCGTTCGTCCTCCAGCTCGACGTCCATGAGGATCATCGCGTCGGCGAGTCCGCTGGCCGCGACCCGGCGGACCGCGGTGGGGCCCTCCTCTCCGGTGAGGAGGAGCACGTCGTGGCCGAACTGGCGGGCCGTCGTGGCGACGGCCATGGCGATCTCCATCATGACGGGGACGTACATGTCTGTACGGAGCGGCACCATGAGGGCGATGATGTTCGAACGGCTGCTGGCCAGCGCGCGTGCGCCGGCGTGCGGGTGGTAGCCGAGTTCCTGGATGCTCTGTTCGACCCGTCTGCGCGTGCCGTCGGAGATCGACCGCTTGCCGCTCAGCACGTAGGAGACGGTACTGGCGGAGACCCCCGCATGGCGGGCGACCTCAGCGAGCGTGACCATCCGGGCCCTCCGTCCGGCGAAAGTGTCGAAGCGCTTCGACTCAGACGGTAATCGTGGTCGGGTATCCCTGTCCAGACAAGCGTCGAAGCGCTTCGACAACGTGTCCCGCGGACCCCTCAACGCCGTCGCGCACGCGGGCCCGGCACACATGGCCGGATTCGACGGTTTGTGCGGGGTGTGACTCTTGAGCCGCCCGTGACGGGGGGTACATACTGCGTATGCAAGGCGGGGGTATCACCGGGGGAACGCCGTGGGGGAACATCACGTACGCGCGCCCGGGATGAGCGCTCCCGCGTGTCATGACGCAGACACAAGGGGATACGTTGCACCCACGATGGAGGAAGGCGCGCGCGACAGCGCTCGCGACGGGGGTGGCCGCGGCACTGACCGCCGGCGCCGTCGTACCGGCCGGAGCGGCCGGACGGCCGACCACGGAGCGGACCGGCTCCGCGTCCGCCGCACCGGCCGGGGACCGCACGTGGATCACGCTGATCACGGGTGACCAGGTCGCGGTGGACACCGAGGGCAGGCCCGTCGCCCTCAAGCGCGCCGAGGGGCGCGGGAACATACCGGTGCAGATACGCCGGCAGCGCGGGCACGTCTACGTCGTGCCGCAGGACGCGGTGCGGCTCATCGCGCAGGGCCGGGTCGACCGCCGGCTCTTCGACGTGACCACGCTGAGCCGGGCCGAGTACCGCGAGGCCGCCGAGCGCCGCGGCCTCGGCCTGATCGTCACCTACCGGGGCGGCAGGCCCGAGGCGAGGGCGGAACTCCACCAGGCGAACGGCACCGAGGTGACCCACACCTTCAAGGCGCTGGGCGGCGAGTCCGTCACCGCCCCCGTGGCCGCCGCGAGCGGTGTGTGGACCGCGCTGACCAACGAGGCGCCGGGCTCCCCGTACGCGACCGCCGAGTCCGGCCTGCGCACGGTCTGGCTGAACGCGATCCAGAAGGCCGCGGCCGAACCGAGCTGGAACACCCGGCAGATCCACGCGCCGGACGCCTGGGACGCGGGCTACGACGGAAGCGGCGTCACGATCGCGGTGCTGGACACCGGCGTCGACAAGAGCCACCCGGACCTGACCAGCCGGGTCGTCGCCGAGAAGAACTTCTCCACCGCCGACAACCTGCTCGACCACTTCGGCCACGGCACCCACGTCGCCTCCATCGCCGCCGGCACGGGCGAGAAGTCGGCCGGCGCCTACAAGGGCGTGGCGTCGGGCGCGCACATCATCAGCGGCAAGGTGCTGGGCGACGACGGCTTCGGCGACGACGCCGGCATCATCGCGGGCCTGGAGTGGGCCGCCGCGTCCGGCGCGAAGGTCGCCAACCTGAGCCTCGGCGGCGGCGACACCCCGGGCGTCGACCCCATCGAGGAGGCGGTCAACCGCCTGTCCGCGGACACCGGCACGCTGTTCGTCATCGCCGCGGGCAACGAGGGCGACGGCGACTCGACGGTCGGCTCCCCCGGCAGCGCGGACGCCGCGCTGACCGTCGGCGCGGTCGACAAGGACTCCAAGCTGGCCGACTTCTCCTCGCGCGGCCCGCGCGTGGGCGACGGCGCGGTCAAGCCCGATGTCACCGCCCCCGGCGTGGACATCACCGCGGCCGCGGCCAAGGGCAGTGTCATCGACACCGATCCCGAGGTGCCGCACACCCCGGACGGCGGCTACCTGACCATCTCCGGCACCTCGATGGCCACTCCGCACGTGGCGGGCGCCGCGGCGATCCTCGCCCAGGAGCACCCGGACTGGGCGGGCCCGCAGATCAAGGCCGCACTCGTCGGTTCCACGGCGGACGGCGGCTACACCGCCTTCCAGCAGGGTTCCGGCCAGATCGACCTGGCCAGGGCGATCCACCAGGACGTGGTGGCCGAGCCGGTCTCGCTGAGCTTCGGCGTCGCGCGGTGGCCGCACGCCGACGACGTCAAGCAGTCGAAGACGATCACCTACCGGAACTCCGGTACCTCGGACGTCACTTTGGACCTGTCCGTCACCGGCAGGAACCCGAAGGGCGCCGCGGCCCCGAAGGGCTTCTTCACCCTCGACAAGCAGCAGGTGACCGTGCCGGCCGGGGGTACCGCCGAGGCGACGCTGACCGCGGACACCACCCTCGGCGGCACCGTCGACGGCGCCTACAGCGCGGCCGTGATGGCCGGCGACGGCACGCGGTCGGTGCGCACCGCGGCGGGTGTGGTGCGCGAGGCGGAGTCGTACGACCTGCGGATCACCAACCTGGACCGCGACGGCCGTCCGGCGGCGGACTACGACACGCTCGTCGCCGGTCTGGACGTCGACGCGTTCGAGGAGGTGACCGGCGACAGCAGCAGCACGGTGCTGCGCCTGCCCAAGGGCAGCTACGCCGTGGACAGCCTCATCGTGAAGCCCGCCGCCGACGGCCGGACGCTCAAGAGCGCGAACTGGGTGAGCCGCCCGCTGCTCAAGCTCACCAAGGACACCGAGCTGACGCTCGACGCGAGCAAGGCGAAGCCGTTCGCCTTCACGCTCCCGGACCGGGCCGCCAAGCAGGCGGACCTCGCGGTCGGCTACAACCTGGAGTACGGCGACACCTTCACCGGCCTGAGCTTCAACACCGGCACGCTCAAGGACTTCCGCACCGCGCACTCCGGCCCCGCGCTGTCCGCCGCCCAGTACCAGGCAAGCGTCTCCGGCCTGTTCGAGCACGGCTCGAAGGTCTACACGGTGGCGTACGGGCGCACCAAGTCCTTCTACACGGGCTACACCCGGACCGTGAAGAGCGCCGACCTGGCGAAGATCACCACCACGGCCGGCTCCCCGGCGAAGTACAAGCTGGGCGTGCTCTTCACCATCCCCTTCGTGAACGAGGCGATGGTGGCGCCCAGCGGCTTCCTGGCCAAGCTGCCGTTCACCAGGACCGTGTACGTCAACGGCTCGGGCGTCACCTGGGCGCAGGACTTCATGCAGACCGACGCCTCCGGCCAGCGGCCGGAGTCGTTCTACGACGCCTCGGCCAAGACCTTCACCAAGGGCAAGAGCTACAGCCGCACGTTCAACGTCGGCGTCTTCGGCCCGAAGCTGGACAAGTACTCCGGCCTCTACCGCTCCGGTGACGAGATCTTCGGTTCCCTCGCCCTCTTCGCCGACGGCAAGGGCCACAGTGGCTACTCGTCCTACGACAAGGCCGCCACGACCCTCTACCGCGACGGGAAGATGGTCGGGACCTATGACGTCTCGCTCGACGACGGGGCCTTCTTCACCGTCAAGCGCGACAAGGCCGACTACCGGCTGACCACCTCGGTGACCCGCAGCAAGCCGGCGGCGGTCAGCACGCGGATCACCGCGTCCTGGACGTTCTCGTCCCAGCACGTGGCCGACGACGCCCTGGCCGCGCTGCCGGTCTCCGTGGTGCGCTTCACCCCCTCCCTGTCGGCCACCAGCACCGCCAAGGCGAAGGCCACGGTCAAGGTGCCGGTGACGGTCCAGGGCCCGGCCGCGGGCCGCAACCTGAAGTCGCTGAAGGTGTACGTCTCCACCGACGGCGGGGCCCACTGGTCGAAGCTGATCGTCAAGAGCGGCAAGGTGACGCTGAAGAACCCCAAGGCGGGCAAGGGCGTCTCCTTCAAGGCCCTGGTCGGTGACAAGAAGGGCAACACGCTCTCCCAGGTGATCTACAACGCATACCTCGCCAAGTAGGGCGAAAAGCAGGCAATCAGGGCGACCCGCCCGGAACGAAATCCTCCGTTCCGGGCGGGTCCCCCGCTGTTTGTACGCGTCGCGTCACAAAGCCGCCCCCACCGCTCAGGTGTTCGTCGCACGGATGTCAGGATGTGGACCTGATCCCATCCCACCAACCCATGGAGTTTCGTTGAGACTCGGCATCACGAGGACTCACCGGCTCGGGGCCGCGTTCCTGGCGTCCGGCGCCTTCGTCGTCGCGGCCCCGCTGGCCGCTCCGGCCTACGCAGCCCCCGCGCCGCCCACGGTGACCGCCAAGGGCGCCTACCTCCTGGACAACACGGCCAACAAGAAGCTGTGGAGCAAGGGCGCGGACACCAAGCGGCAGATGGCCAGCACCACCAAGGTGATGACGGCCGTCACGGTCCTCGGCACGGCGAACCTCGACCTCGACAAAAAGGTCACCATCAAGAAGGACTACCGGACCTACGTCACCCGCAACGGCGCCAGCACCGCCGACCTGAAGACCGGGGACAAGGTCACCGTCAAGCAGCTGCTCTACGCGCTCATGCTGCCCTCGGGCTGCGACGCCGCCATGGCGCTGGCCGACACCTACGGCACGGGCACCACCGTCTCGGCGCGCACCAAGTCGTTCATCAAGAAGATGAACAGCAACGCCGCCAAGCTGGGCATGACGAACACCAAGTACGACTCGTTCGACGGCATATCCGCGGCCGGCAACAACTACACCACGCCCCGCGACGCGGCCACCCTGGCCCGCAAGGCGCTGAGCTACAGCACGCTCCGCGGCGTCGTGAAGAGCCAGAAGACGGTCCAGAAGGCCACCAACGGCCGGACGTACACCTGGTACAACACCAACAAGCTGCTGGGCTCCTACAGCGGCGCCATCGGCATCAAGACCGGCACCGGCACCTCCGCCGGCCCCTGCCTGATCTTCGCCGCCACGCGCAACGGCCGCACCGTCGTGGGTGTCCTGCTCCACAGCAGCTCCGGTGACGCGCGCTACACCGACGCGACCAAGATGCTGAACTACGCCTTCAAGACCAGCAGTTCCTCTGCCGCGGGCACCCTGAACCTGCGACAGCTCCCGGCCGCCGCGCAGCGCGACTGACCGGCCCCCCTCTCCCGGGCGATCCCCGGTGCCCCGGGCGGGGCCCGGGGATCGCCTGTGTCGTGCGGGCACCGCTTCGGCCCCCGTCACCGTTGTGGCGGGGGCCGTGCCGATGCGGTCTCAGGCCGCGGGCGTCCGCTCGGTGATCGTGACCCGGCCCTTCTTGATGGTGGCCACCCTGGTCGCACGACGGGCGATGGCGGAGTCGTGCGTGACCATCACGAAGGTGAGGCCGTACTCCTTCCACAGGCCCTCCAGCAGGCCGAGGATCTCGTCGCGGGTGCCCTCGTCGAGGGCGCCGGTGGGCTCGTCGGCGAGCAGCACCTTGGGCCGCTTCACCAGCGCGCGGGAGATCGCCACCCGCTGCTGCTGACCGCCCGACAGCTCGCCCGGCAGGTGGTGCAGGCGGTCGCCGAGGCCGACGGAGGCGAGGGCCTCGGCGGCACGGGTGCGTCGTTCGGACGCCTTGACGCCGAGCGGCACCAGGGCGGTCTCGACGTTCTCCTGGGCGGTGAGGGTCGGGATCAGGTTGAAGCTCTGGAAGATGATGCCGATGTTCTCCGACCTGACCCTGGTCAGCCGGGCCTCGCTCAGCCGGGCCAGGTCGACGCCGTTCAGCTCCACCGAGCCCGCCGTCGGGCGGTCCAGGCCCCCGAGCATCTGCAGCAGCGTCGACTTGCCGCCGCCGGTCGGGCCCTGGATGACGAGCTGGTCGCCGTCCTCGATGACCAGGTCGACGCCGCGCAGCGCGTCCACGACGTCCTTGCCGCGCGAGTAGCGCTTGGTCACGCCGCTCAGCTTGTACATGAGGTGACTCCTGAGGTCCTGAAGGGTGAGGGCGGGGGCCGCGCCACGCCGGGGGAAGGTACGGAACGCGGCCCCCGGACTCGGGGGGCGGGAACGGGTGGGGGCTATTCGACGCGGCGCAGAGCGTCGGCGGGGCGCAGCCGGGAGGCCCGCCAGCCGCCGAAGGTGCCGGCGATCAGACCGCCCGCGACCGCCAGGGCCACCGCGAGGACGATGGTGTTGACGTTCACCGGCGCCTCGAGCGAGATCTTCAGGGCCTCGGAGGCCGCGCGCCGGGCGGGGCCGCCCGGGCCGAAGCCGCCGCCCCCGCCGCCGCCTCCACCGCCCACGGTGGCCTCCAGGGTGGGGCTGATCGCGGTGATGAGGTACGCGCAGCCCAGGCCCAGGGCGATGCCGAGTGCGCCGCCGATCAGGCCGTTGACGATGGCCTCGCCCATGACCTGCCGGGTCACCCGGCCGCTCTTCCAGCCGAGCGCCTTCAGGGTGCCGAACTCGCGCACCCGGCGGCTGACGGCGGAGGAGGTCAGGAGTCCCGCGACGAGGAAGGCCGCGATCAGCACGGCGATCGACAGCCACTTGCCCACGTTGGTGGCGAGGTCGGAGGCGGTGGACAGCGAACCGGAGACCGTGGAGGCCAGGTCGGAGGAGGTGGTGACCGTCGTGCCCGAGATGTTCTTCTGGATCGCCGCCTTGACGGAGTCGATCCTCTGCGAGTCCGCGGCCTGGACGTAGACCGTGGTGACCTTGTCCTTCGCGTCCGCCAGCGTCTGGGCCTGCTTCAGCGGGATGTAGACGTTGGCGGAGGACGAGCCGCTGTCGGCGGTCGCGATGCCGATGATCTCGAACTTGGTGCCGGAGATCGTCAGCGTCTTGCCGACGGTCAGCTTCTTCTGCTTCGCGTAGGCGCTGTCGAGCACGGCCACCTTGGCGTTGCCCTGGGCGCTGGTGAAGGTCTTCCCCGAGGTGATCTTCGACGAGGTCAGCGGGCCGAGGCCGAGGTGGCCGACGTCCGTGCCGTAGACGGTGAAGTTGTTGATGTCGAAGTTGGCGCCGCCGCCCCGCACCGAGCCCTGCGGCTGGCCGCCGCCGCCCCGCTGCCGATTGCCGCCGCCCGGCGCCTGCTGGAACTCGCCGCGCTGGAACTGCCCGTTGACCTTGATGACGACCAGGCTGAGCCCGCCGACCGCGTCCTTGACCCCGCTCTGGCCGGAGACCTGGTCGACGACCGAGGACTTCAGCGACTGGAAGCCCTGCACCATGACCCGGTCGCTGCTCTGCTCCTTGTCGTCGCCGCGCGCGTCGAACTGGAAGCGCGGCCGTTCGGCCGAGCCCGAGTCCGGGTCGGCGGCCTTGGTGACGGTCATGTCGGTGCCCAGGCCGTACAGCGACTCCAGCACTTTGCCCTGGGCCTGCGTCATGCCGGCCGACACCGAGCTGACGGTGATCACCAGGGCGATGCCCAGTGCGAGGCCCATCGCGATGACGAGCGCCGCTTTTCTGCGGCGTCGGAGTTCGCGCCGGAGATACGTGAAGAACATGCGATTCCTCGCCGAGTCAGGAAAACGGGAAGCGGCAGGGAGGGCAGTGACAGTGCCTCGCTCCCGCTGCCGCGACGCTAGAAACCGGCCCTGATGAGAGTGTGAGCCGCGGATGAGAGCCGTATGAGAAAGCCCCCGCACCCCCTCGGTGACGCGGCGTGCCGCGCCGGCCGGGCCGTTTCGGCGCACCGCGCCGGCGGCCTGCCGGGCGGCCCGGCACGGGCCCGGAACCGGGCACGCCCGGGGTGGAGTTCGCGCCCGGGCCGGGAGGGAACCATGCTTGTCCTCGCGTCCCGCCCGGAAGGGGACCGCGGCGGCGGGACCGTACGAAGCCGTGCGGAGCCGTGACGGGAGGCCGCCGCCGCGGATTTGCGGAAGGCCGGGGCGGGGACCCGGGGCGGATGAGAAGGTCGCGCCTGGACGCGAAGCGTCCTGACGGGGACATCGGTGAGGGCACGAGTGACCGCACAAGGCGGGGAGAAGCGGATATGACGGACGGAACACCGTGGGGCGGCGGCGGTTGGGGCCCCGGTCACGGGACGGGCGGCGGCACGGGCGGCGGCGGTTTCGGACCGCCGCCACCGCCGCCACCGCCGTACGGGGCGCCGGCGCCGCCGTACGGCCCGCCGCAGGCCCACCACGGGTCCCCCTGGTATCCGCCGCAGTCCGGCTTCCCCACGCCGCCGCCCCGGCGGCGAGGCCCCTTGCTGGCCGCGGCCGGACTCACCACCGCGGCGCTGGTCGCCGGGCTCCTCATATGGGCGCCCTGGAGCGGCGACGCCTCCGGGGACGGCAGGGCCCGGTCGGCGACCGCGAGCAAGGACCCGGCCGCGGAGGCCGAGAACATGCTGCGGGAGGCTGCGGACACCTTGGACGGCGCCCAGGTCGTCTCCTACCGTGGTGACTTCGCCCTCGACAGCGGGGCCGAAACGCCCTTCGACCTGCAGACCACCCCCGGCGGCTGGGGCCGCGGCTCGCTCCGGGACGAGGGGGCCACCGTACGGCTGCTCACCACCGACGACCACCGCCTCGCCAAGGCCGACCGGGCCTACTGGAAGGACCGCGGCTACACGGGCGACCTCCTCGACCGGATCGACGACCGCTGGCTGGACTCCTCCGGCGACCTGCCCGAGATCGACGACCTGACGACCCCGCTGGACCCGGCCAACGTCTCGGCCCTGCTCCGCGACGCCGCCGGCCGCGGCCGCCCGGACACGATCTCGTCCACCAGGGTCGCCGGACGGCCCGCCAAACTGCTGACCACGGCGAGCGGCCGGTTCTGGATCAGCGACTCCGCCCCCCGCACCCTGCTCCGCCTCGCCGCCGGCGACTCCCCCGGCGCCTCCGGGCCGCTGCCCCTCCCCGACGGCTTGGACACCACGGTGACCGCCCTGGCCGGTGCCGACCGCAGGACCTTCACCGACGCCTACGGCCGGGACCTCACCGCCCTGAAGTCGGCCGTCGACCCCGCGGTCAGCTTCAGCACCACGGGCAAGGCCCGTTTCTCCCCCTGCGGCAACAGCAGTTGTACCGCCCGCTTCACCATCCAGAACTCCGTCTACGACGACCCGAACGGCGAGGAGACCGCCGACGCCCCCGTCCACGCGGAGATCAGCATCGACATCACCCTCGACGGCCGCAAGGTCAAGACCTGCGCCTTCCACAAGAAGATGAAGCCCTCCGGCACCGTCTCGCTCACCTGCACGGCCACCTACAGTGCCGCGAGCTCCAGGGACCACACCGTCCGCGGGCTCCCCGACGCCTGGGCGCGCGCGGTGCCGGACGACGAACTCTCCCGGCTGCGCGCCGACTTCGCCAAGGGCGTGGTCGACGGTCAGGCGGCCTGAGCCGCCCGCCGGGGCAGCGCGGCGCGGCCCCCGTCCAGGGTGACGTGCAGGCCGCCGGAGGTGACCTCGACCGAGGTCGCCCGCAGCGCGAGGGGGTAGCGCCCCCGCGGCGCCCGCTCGGCCAGCCGCCGCTCGATCCGGTCGGCGACCGCCGGCGCGGCGTCCCGGCCGAGGAACTCCGCGCCGGTGACGGTGAGCGCCACACGGCCGTCGCGGAGGACCGGCCGTACGGTCACCCGGCCGATGCCGCCGCCGAGTTCGAGCCGCAGCGTGCCGGTGGCCGGGTCGGGGACGACGGCGCTGACGGGCAGCCCGCCGTCCCCGTCGTCCCGGGTGTCCCCGGAGCCGGCCGCCGCCGACCCGGCCGGGACGCGGACGTCGGCGTGCGTGGCGGAGACGGCCGGCTCGGCCCCGAACCGCAGGCCGTCCATCCGGACGCGCACCGAGGCGCCGGTCAGCCGCCCCACGGTGACGTCGTCGCCGCTCAGCTCGACGCGGTCGAGGCGGCGGTGGGCGAGGGCGAGCAGCGCGGGCCCGCCCCCGGTGTCGACCGCCACCCGGTCCGGGGCGACGCCGAGGACGCGGCCCGCCGCGGCCGCGACGCGCTGGTCGATGACGTGCCGGGCGGTCAGCTCACCGGCGCCGCAGGCCAGGACCGCCGTCGCGACGGCGCCCCCGAGCAAGGTCCGGGCCCGGCGCCCGCCGGCCCTCATCGCGTCCTCCCGGCGGCCTCGGCACGGACCGGGGCGGAACCCGCCGCCCCGTGGCCGCCGCCCTCCGGGTCCAGGCGCGGCAGCAGCCGGTCCAGCCAGGCCGGGATCCACCAGTTGGCCCGGCCGAACAGGTACATCGTCGCGGGGACGAGGAGCAGCCGGACGATCGTGGCGTCGATGACGACGCTGACCCCGAGCCCCAGCGCCAGCATCTTGACGACCACGTTGGACGAGAGGAGGAACGCGAGGAAGACGCTGGTCATGACGATCGCGGCGCAGGAGATGACCCGCGCGGTGGCGGCCAGCCCGGTCGCCACGCTCCCCTGGCCGTCGCCGGTCGCCAGCCAGGACTCGCGGATCCGGGAGAGCAGGAAGACCTCGTAGTCCATGGACAGCCCGAAGACGATGGCGAACATCATCATCGGGACGTAGGACTCCACCGGGACGCTCTCGCCGACGCCGAGCCACGAACCGCCCCAGCCCCACTGGAAGACGGCCACGACCACCCCGTACGCGGCGCCGATGGACAGCAGGTTGAGCACCGCGGCCTTGACGGCGACCAGCAGGCTCCGGAAGACGGCGAGCAGCAGCAGGAAGGCCGCGCCGACGACCACCGCCACGATCACCGGCAGCCGGTCCACCACGACGTCCCGGAAGGCCAGCTGGGCGGCCGTCGGCCCGGTGACGTGTCCCTCGGCGCCGCTGCCCCGCAGGGCGCCGGGCAGCACGTCGTCCTGCAGACGGTGGACGAGATTGGCGGTGGACCGGTCCTCGGGCCCGCCGCGCGGGGTGACGGTCGCGACGAGCAGCGCGCCGTCGGGCGTCGCGGACGGCATGGTCGCGGCGGCGACGTCGTCGGCGCCGGTGAGGGCGTCGTGCAGGCGGGCCGCCAGCCGTTCCCGGTCGGCCCCGGTCCCGGTGCGGTCCCGGTCGAGCGCGACCACCACGGTGAGCGGGCCGTTGGTCCCCGGGCCGAAGCCCTCGGACAGCAGGTCGTACGCACGCCGGTCGGTGTTGCCGACCGGTCCCGCACCGGCGTCGACGTGCCCCAGCCGCAGGGAGGCCAGCGGCACGGTGAGCACCCCGAGCACCAGCACTCCGGCGGTGAGGAAGAGCCAGGGGTGCCGCCCCACGGTGCGCGCCCAGCGGTGCCAGACGTCGGTGCCGCCCGGCGCGGGCTCGTCGACCGGCGGGCGGACGTACCAGCGGTCGATGCGGCGGCCGAGCAGCCCCAGCAGCGCGGGGGTGAGGGTCAGCGAGGCCGCGGCGGCGACCGCCACCGTGACGCCGGCCGCGGCGCCGAGCGTGCCGATGAAGACGACCCCCGAGGCGTACAGGCCCGCCAGGGCCATGGCGACCGTCACGGCCGCCACGATCACGGCCCGGCCGCTGGTGGCCAGCGTGCGGCCGGCGGCCTCCGCGGGGTCGTCGACGGTGTGCAGCAGCCCGCGGTGGCGCGTGGTGAGGAAGAGCGCGTAGTCCAGGCCCACGCCCAGGCCCATCATCGTCGCCAGCGTCGGCGCGGCGGCACCGAAGGACCAGGCCGCCGCGAGCAGCCCGAGCACGGCCATCCCGGCGCCCAGCCCCAGGACCGCGGTGAGCAGCGGCAGTCCGGCCGCCGCGAGGCTGCCGAAGCCCAGCAGCAGCACGGCCACCGCGGTGCCCAGTCCGATCGCCTCCGAGGCCCGGTCCGCGGCCTTGGGGCGGGCCAGCAGGCCCAGCGGGCCGCCGTACTCCACGGTGACCGCGTCGGCGCGCAGGGCCGAGGTCGCCGTGTCGACGTCGCCGACGTAGGAGTGGTCGAGGGTGGCCGGGTTCGCGTCGAAGCGGACGGTGATGTAGCCGATGGCACCGTCGGCGGACACCGCGCCGGGGGTGGCCAGCGGATCGGCCGCGGAGAGCACGTGCGGCAGTTCCCCGACCCGGGCGACCGCCGCGGCCACCGACTCCCGGTGGTCGGCCAGCACACCGTGCCGTGCCCGCAGCACGATCTGCGAGGCGGTGCCGCGCGCGCCCGGGGCGCCGTGGGCGTCGAGGAGGTCGGCGCCGGTCTGCGCGGCGGTGCCGGGCAGCGCGAAATCGTCCTCGTACGTACCGCCCCAGGCCCGGTCGGCAGCGACCGCGGCCAGCAGCACCAGCAGCCAGGCGGTGATCACCCGCCACGGGTGCCGGGCGCAGCCGCGTCCGGCCCGGTACAGCAGGCCGGGCTCCGGTGCCGCGGGGCGCGGCGCACGGGTCCGCCGCAGGAGCGCCACGACGGCCGCCACCGCGACCGCGCCCGCCGCCAGGGCGACGCCGAGCAGCGCGGGCTCCGCGCCGGTCTGTGGGAAAGCCAAGACGGTGTCCTCCCTCCGCCCGGCCGGTCCGCCGGGCACCGTCCGCATACTGGCCGACGAACGCAAGGGCCGCGTTGGCGGAATGTTCGGGGAGTGTCAGGATCCCCGTCGTCCGCAAGGCCGGTGCGAAGGGGGTGGTTAGCATCGGGGCCATGGCGGAAGAACGCGGCCTCGTCCTGGTCGTCGAGGACGAACGGCACATCGCCGACCTCCAGCGGCTCTACCTGGCCCGGGAGGGCTTCGGCGTCCACGTGGAGGCCGACGGGCTCTCCGGGCTCGCCGCGGCACGCCGGCTGCGTCCGGTGGCGATCGTGCTCGACATCGGGCTGCCCGGGATCGACGGCACGGCGTTCTGCCGCGCGCTGCGCGAGGAGGGCGACTGGACGCCGGTGCTCCTGGTCACGGCGCGCGACGAGGAGGCCGACCGGATCCTGGGCCTGGAACTCGGCGCGGACGACTACGTCACCAAGCCCTTCTCACCCCGCGAGCTGGTCGCCCGCGTCAAGACCGTCCTGCGCCGCGTGGACGGCCCGCCGCGCGGCGGGCGGCCGCGCACACTGGGCCCGGTGGCCCTGGACCCGGTGCGCCGCACCGTCCACCGGGACGGCGTGCCGCTCGACCTGACCACCACGGAGTTCAACCTGCTGGCCTGCCTGATGAGCCGTCCCGGCCAGGTCTTCTCCCGCGACCAGTTGCTCGCCCGCGTCTGGGGCCGGCCGGACTTCCGCGAGGGCCGCGTGGTCGACGTCTACGTCTCCCAACTGCGCTCCAAGCTCGGCGATCCGGCCCTGATCCGCACGATCCGCGGGGTCGGCTACAGCGCCGCTCCGCCCCGCCCCCTCCCCGCGTGAGCAGCCGGGAGGGCCCGCGATGACCCGGCCGACGGAACGCACGGGCCGCGGACGCGGGTCGCTCGCCGGGAACCTCGTGCTGCTCACCACCGCCGTGGCGGCCGTCGCCGTGCTGCTGGCCGGGCTGGCCGCCTGGCACACCGTCCGGACGACCGCCGAGACGCAGGAGCGCGACCGGCTCGCGCGGCAGGCCGATGTGCTCAGCCGCACACCGGCGCTGTCGTCGCTGCTGCTGGAGCGGGAGCAGCGGCTGGCGGGGTCGAACGGCGTCGAACTCGCGGTGGTGGCCCCGGACGGTACGACGGCCGGTCCGGCGGCGCCCGCCGTCACCACAGCGGTGATCGCCGCGCTGCGCGGCGGGGACGCCGCCTCCGCGACGGCCACCCTCGACGGGCGCCGCGTACTGGTGGAGGGCCACCCCTCCCGCGACGGCGGCGCGGTGGTGCTGACCAAGCCCTTCACCGCGGTGGACGAGGCCGCCGCGCGCATCCGCGGCGGCCTGGCCGCGCCCCTCGTCGTCGGCCTGGCGGGCTCCGCCCTCGCCGGCGCCCTGCTGGCCCGGCGGCTGGCCCGGCCGCTGACCACGGCGGCCCGCACCGCCCACCGCCTAGCCGCCGGTGAACGCGGGCTCACCCTGCCCGAGGACGGCCCGGCCGAGGTCGCCGAGCTCGCCGCGGCGCTCACCGCCCTCGACACGGCCCTCGCCCGCAGCGAGAACCGGCAGCGCGAGTTCCTGCTCTCCGTCTCGCACGAGATCCGCACCCCGCTGACCGCCGTGCGCGGCTACGCCGAGGCGCTCGCCGACGGCGTGGTCGGCCCGGGCGAACTCCCCGGCGCCGGCCGCACCCTCCTCGCCGAGACGCGCCGCCTCGACGGCTTCGTACGCGACCTGCTGGACCTCGCCCGCCTGGAGGCCGACGACTTCCGGCTCGACGCCACGCGGACCGACCTCGACGCCCTCCTCGAGGACGCGGGAGTCGTCTGGGCCGGCCGCTGCGCCCGCCACGACGTCGACTTCCGCCTGGAGCGCCCCGGCGGCCCCCTGTTCGCCGACACGGACCCCTTCCGGGTCCGCCAACTGCTCGACGGCCTCGCCGAGAACGCGCTGCGCGTCACCCCGGCCGGCCGTCCACTCGTGCTGGCGCTGCGCGCCGAGGGCGCGGAGGCCGTGTTCGAGGTGCGCGACGGAGGCCCGGGCCTCACCGACGACGACCTCGCGGTCGTCTTCCACCGCGCCGCCCTCGCCACCCGCTACCGGGGCGTCCGCCCCGTCGGCACCGGTCTCGGCCTCGCGATCGCCCACCGCCTCACGACCCTCCTCGGCGGCACCATCACGGCCGCGGGCGGGTCGCCCGAGGGCGGTGCGTGCTTCACGGTGCGCCTGCCCAGGGGCGCGTGAACGCGCGGGGGCGGTTGTCATGTGCGGCGCCGCTGTGGTTGATGTGGGGGGTTCCCCGCCCTCCCTCCCTCCCCCAGCCTCCGGCCGGGGGGACCCCCATCCGGCGCGGTCGGTGCGGGCCTGCGCAATGTTCGTCTGGGGTCGGTGCCGCGCCGGCGCACTCCCCCAGCCTCCGGCCGGGGGTACCCCCACCAACGCTCGCGGTTTACCCCCACATCATTCCGCGCCGGGTCCGCCGCTCGTCGTTTCCGGGCGCACCCCGCCACACCCCCTCCGGTCGTGTGGGCGCACGACGGCCGGAGGGGGGTTCGGTTGGGCACCCGCCGCAACCCCGAACCGCTTCCTCACCCCGCCCTTCCCAGCTACCGCTGGGAGGCGCCTCCCGTGGGACGCCTGACCCGGTGGGGGTGAGTTGGGTGCTTGCGGTGACCCCGGACCGCTTCTTCGCCACCCTCCGGGGATCAGGCGCGTAGCGAAACGGAGGGGGCGGGGTCGGAGGGGTGGGCGTTCTGGACACTGGGCGTATTTGTGTGCGGCACCCGGGACGACGAAAGAAGGTACCCGCCACGCACGTAAATATGCGTCCAGAATGCCCAGCCCCGGAGGCCCCGCACCCGGCCCACCCACACACGCGCGAGGCGGTGCCTGACCGCGCCGGGCAATCGGGCGGGCGGGCGGGAGACAGCCCGCCGCAGGCGCAACGAACCCGCACACGACAACGGCCCCGCACTTGCCGTGAGTTCACTCGAAGAGCTTCGCTGGTACCCCATGAGGTACACACAACTCGGCCGCACCGGCCTCAAGGTCAGCCGCATCATCCTGGGAACGATGAACTTCGGCGGACAGACGGACGAGGCCACCAGTCACGCCATCATGGACGCCGCGCTCGACGCGGGGGTCAACTTCCTCGACACCGCGGACATCTACGGCACGGCCGAGGACAAGGGCCTGACGGAGAAGGTCATCGGCTCGTGGTTCGCGCGGGGCGGGGGCCGTCGCGACAAAACAATCCTGGCCACGAAGGTCTACGGGAACATGTCGGCGGACGGGAAGGCGTGGAACGAGGAGTCGTGGCCGAACCACGACCGGCTCAGCGCCCTCAACATCCGCAGGGCCGTCGAGGCCAGCCTGCGGCGGCTCGGCACGGACCACATCGACGTGTACCAGTTCCACCACGTCGACCGGCGCACCCCGTTCGACGAGATCTGGCAGGCGGTCGACGTGCTGGTCCGCCAGGGCAAGATCCTCTACGCGGCCTCGTCCAACTTCCCCGGCTACAAGATCGCGCAGGCCAACGAGTCCGCCGCGAACCGCGGTTCGATGGGCCTGGTCAGCGAGCAGTGCCTGTACAACCTGGCGGAGCGCAGCGCCGAGCTGGACGTCCTCCCGGCGGCACGCGAATACGGGCTCGGCGTGATCCCGTGGTCACCGCTGCACCAGGGCCTTCTGGGCGGCGCGCTGCGCAAGGAACGGGAGGACGGCGGGGCCCGCACCAAGGTGGGCCGGTCGGCCGCGGGCCTGGCGGACCCGGTCGTCCGCGCGCAGGTGCAGGCGTACGAGGACCTGCTCGGCAAGCACGGCCTGGAGCCCGGCGAGGTCGCGCTGGCCTGGCTGCTGACCCGGCCCGGGGTCACCGGGCCGATCGTGGGGCCGCGCACGCCCGGGCAGTTCGCCTCGGCGCTGCGCGCGGTGGAACTGGAGCTGGACGAGGAACTGCTGGCGGACCTCGACGGGATCTTCCCCGGACCGGGACCCGCCCCCGAGGCCTTCGCCTGGTGACCCGCCGGGCGAGAAGCCGGACCGGGACCCGCCCCCGAGGCCTTCGCCTGGTGACCCGCCGGGCGAGAAGCCGGACCGGGACCCGCCCCCGAGGCCTTCGCCTGGTGACCC
>NZ_JBEZXR010000009.1:50523-171343 GCF_040638135.1 Streptomyces sp. NPDC026673
GCCGGGCGAGGAGCCGGACCGGGCCCCTCGGGCCTGGTCCACCCGGCGCGGCCCCGGTCAGGCCGGTGCCGCCGCGAGCCGCTTCGTCATGATGCGCTCCGGCCGCCCGTCCGGCATGACGCCGCCGGGGCCCCCGTCGTCGGCGAAGCCGTTGCGCACGTAGAGCGCCGTCGCGGCCGCGTTGCCCTCCGCGACGGCGAGGTGGAGCAGTGCGACGCCCGCGGTGCCCACGGCCCACTCCTCGACGGCCCGGATCAGCAGGTCGGCGACGCCGCGGCCGCGGGCCTCGCCCGCCACCCACATGGAGATCAGCTCGGCGCTGTCCGGCAGCTCGCCGGGGACGCCGCTGGCCATGCCGCCGGGCCTGCCGTCCACAAGGGCGACCAGGTTGTACGAGCCGGGCACAGCGAGCCGGTCGCGCCAGCGCGCCTCCCGGTCGCCGTCGCCCTGCCAGTCCGCGAGCCGGGAGCCGAAAGCCCGCGGCGCGTCGGCGAGGGCGCGCAGCCGCAGCTCCCGCCACAGCTGCCAGTCGTCGGGGGTGAGCACGCGCAGTTCGATCACCCCCGCAGGGTGCCGCCGGGCCGGGCCCGGCGGCAACCCTGTTTCCGCGTTACCCGCGTTACCCGCGTTACCCGCGTTACCCGCGTTACCCGCGTTACCCGCGGGGCTCGCGGACTCCGCGGACTCAGCGGGTGCCGAGCAGGTGGTCCATCGCGAGCTGGTCGAGCTGCTCGAAGGCGGACCCGCGGGTCGCGACGGCGTCGGCGTCGAACTCCTCGTAGGCGCCGCGATCGGCGAGCAGGTCGGCCAGGGACTCGCCCTCACCGAGGGTCGGCTGCGCCAGCTGGTCCAGGCGGGAGGCCTTCAGGGCCTCCTGCACGGCCGGGTCGGCGCGGAACGCGGCGGCGCGCTCCTTGAGGATGAGGTAGTTGCGCATGCCGCCGGCGGCGGACGCCCACACGCCGTCCATGTCCTCGGTCCGCGGGGGCTTGAAGTCGAAGTGGCGCGGGCCCTCGTAGCCGGCCGACTCCAGCAGGTCGACCAGCCAGAACGCCGAGCGCAGGTCGCCGGCGCCGAAACGCAGGTCCTGGTCGTACTTGATGCCGGTCTGGCCGTTGAGGTCGATGTGGAAGAGCTTGCCGTGCCACAGCGCCTGGGCGATGCCGTGCGGGAAGTTCAGCCCGGCCATCTGCTCGTGCCCGACCTCGGGGTTGAGGCCGACGAGCTCGGGGTGGGCCAGCTCGTTGATGAACGCCAGCGCGTGGCCGATGGTCGGCAGCAGGATGTCGCCGCGCGGCTCGTTCGGCTTGGGCTCGATGGCGAAGCGGATGTCGTAGCCCTGCTCGATGACGTACTCGCCGAGGAGGTCGAACGCCTCCTTGAAGCGGTCGAGGGCGACCCGCACGTCCTTGGCGGCACCGGACTCGGCGCCCTCGCGGCCGCCCCAGGCGACGTAGACCTTGGCGCCGAGCTCGGCGGCGAGGTCGATGTTGCGGATGGTCTTGCGGAGCGCGAAGCGCCGGACCTCGCGGTCGTTGGCGGTGAAGCCGCCGTCCTTGAAGACCGGGTGCGTGAAGAGGTTGGTGGTGGCCATCGGCACCTTCAGGCCGGTGGCGTCCAGGGCCTGGCGGAACCGCTTGATGTGACCCTCGCGGGCCGTGTCGTCCGATCCGAAGGGGATCAGGTCGTCATCGTGGAAGGTGACGCCGTACGCCCCGAGCTCGGCCAGCCGGTTCACGCTCTCGACGGGGTCGAGGGCGGGCCGGGTGGCGTCGCCGAAGGGGTCGCGGCCCTGCCAGCCGACGGTCCAGAGACCGAAGGTGAACTTGTCCTCGGGGGTGGGGGTGAAACTCATCGCGGCGGCTCCTATTCGTAAGACCACTGAACAAATTAATATGCCATCGCCGCTTTGTGAAGGGAGCCGCAGGATGGGTAACGGACCGATCGCGCTGGGTGTGGACAGCTCCACCCAGTCGACGAAGGTGCTCGCCGTCGACGTCGAGACGGGAGAGGTGCTGGCCAGAGGACAGGCCCGGCACACGGTCAGCGAGGGTGCGGGCCGCGAGACCGACCCCGAGGTGTGGTGGCGGGCGCTCGGCGCGGCTCTCGCCCAGATCGGGCCGTACGCGGAGCGCGCCGACGCCATCTCCGTCGGGGGCCAGCAGCACGGCCTGGTCGTCCTCGACGCGGTGGGCAGGCCCCTGCGGCCCGCGCTGCTGTGGAACGACGTGCGGTCCGCGCCCCAGGCCGCCGCGCTGGTGGAGCGGCACGGCGCCGCGTGGTGGGCGGACCGCTTCGGCAGTGCGCCGGGCACGAGCTTCACCGCGACCAAGTGGGCCTGGCTGGCCGAGCACGAGCCCGACACGGCCAAGGCCGCCGCGGCCGTGCGGCTGCCGCACGACTTCCTCACCGAGCGGCTCAGCGGCGCCGGCGTCACCGACCGGGGCGACGCCTCCGGCACGGGCTGGTGGGCCACCGACACCGAGACCTACGACGAGGCGCTGCTCGCCGAGATCGGCCTCGACCCCGCCCTGCTGCCGCGCGTCCTCGGCCCCGGCGAGGCCGCCGGGGTCACCCTCCCCGGGCTGCCGCTGCGCGAGGGCGTCCTGGTCGCCGCGGGCACCGGCGACAACGCCGCCGCCGCCCTCGGCCTCGGGCTCGCCCCCGGCCAGCCCGCGCTCAGCCTCGGGACCTCCGGCACGGTCTACACCCCCGCCGCCACCCGGCCCACCGACCCGACCGGCATCGTCGCCGGCTTCGCGGGCGGCCACGGCGGCTGGCTGCCGCTCGCCTGCACGCTCAACTGCACGCTCGCCGTCGACAAGATCGCGGGCCTGCTCTCCCTGGACCGCGAGGCGGTCGAGCCGGGCGGCGGCACGGTCCTGCTGCCCTTCCTCGACGGCGAGCGCACCCCCAACCTGCCGTACGCCTCCGGGCTGCTGACCGGCCTGCGGCACGACACCACCCCCGGCCAGATCCTCCAGGCCGCCTACGACGGCGCGGCGTACGCCCTGCTCACCGCCCTCGACCAGGTGCTCGCGGTCGACGGCACCGCCTCGGACGCGCCCCTGCTGCTCATCGGCGGCGGCGCCCGCGGCACCGCGTGGCGGGAGACCGTCCGGCGCCTGTCGGGGCGGGCCGTGCAGATCCCCGTCGCGGACGAACTCGTCGCGCTGGGCGCGGCCGCACAGGCCGCGGGGCTGCTCACCGGCGAGGACCCGCAGGCGGTCGCCCGCCGCTGGAACACGACGGCCGGTCCCTCCTACGACCCGGTCGCCCGGGACGACGCCGCGCTCGACCGCCTCGCCACGGCGCTGGCGGACGCGTTCGACGTGCGGTGAGCCGGAGCGCCCCGCCCGGTGGCCCGGCCACCGGGCGGGGCGTGCGAGGGTGGGGGCAGGTCACCGTGTGAGCTGCACGGACGACGGACGAGAGCGAAAGGGGACCGGAGCGTGGCGGAACGGCCGGGGTCTCAGGCGGGACTGCGACGGCGGAATCTGGCGCTGGTGATGCGAGCCGTGGCGGCCCACGGCGAGGTCTCGCGCGCCGCCGTGGCCGCCGAGGTCGGCCTGACGCGGGCCACCGTGTCGACCCTCGTCGACGAACTGCTCGCCGCGGGCCTGCTCGTGGAGCTCGGCACCCAGCGCCCCGGCACGGTCGGCCGTCCCGGCACCGCCCTCGCGCTGAACGACACCGGCCCCGCGGGCCTCGGCGCCGAGGTCGGAGTGGATCACCTCGCCGCCATCGCGGTGGACCTGCGGGGCACCGTCCGTGCCCGGGCCCGCGTGGAGGCGGACAACCGCGGCCGCCCCGCGCCGGAGGTACTGCGCGAACTGGCCGCGCTCGTCATGGAGGTGTCCCGGGAGTCCCGGGCCGCCGGCCTCACCCCGGCCGGGCTGACGCTGGCCGTTCCGGGCCTGGTGGGCCGGGACCGGCAGGTCGTCATGCGGGCGCCGAACCTCGGCTGGGAGGACGTGGACGCCGTCGGCCGGCTCTACGGCCCGGACGGCCTGCCCGCCTCCGCCCGCATGCCCGTCGCCGTCGAGAACGAGGCCAACCTCGGCGCCCTCGCCGAGCTGTGGCTGGGCGGCCACGAGGGCGTCACCGACTTCGTGCACGTCTCGGCGGAGATCGGCATCGGCGCGGCGCTGATCGTCGACGGCCGCCTGTTCCGCGGGGCGCGCGGCTTCGCCGGGGAACTGGGCCACGTGCCCGTGCACCCGACGGGCCCGCGCTGCTCCTGCGGGGCCCGCGGCTGCCTGGAGCAGTACGCGGGCGAGGAGGCCGTGCTGCGCGCCGCCGGCATCTCCCCGGAGCGTCCGGAGGCGCTGAAGGCCCTTCAGACCGCCGCCGCGGAGCAGGACCCGGCGGCGCTGAAGGCACTCGCGACCGCCGGGCAGGCCTTCGGGATCGCGCTGAGCGGCGCGGTGAACCTGCTGGACCCGCAGGCCGTCGTACTGGGCGGCACGCTGGCCTCGCTCGCGCCGTGGCTCCGCTCCGCGGTCGAACGGGAGCTGGGCCGCCGCGTGACGGACCGTCAGTGGCGGGCGGACGCCGTACGGGTGTCCCGGCTGGGCCGCGAGGGCGTGCTGCTCGGGGCGGCGTACAGCGTGGTCCGCTCCGTCCTGGACGACCCGCAGGCGCTGCGGACGCGGTAACCCCCCGGACAGCCGGGCGACACCTGCGCAACAGCCTCGCAACAGCCCGTCCGACACCATGCGGAGCAGTCGCCGGACGTCGTTACGATGCGCTGCGCGGCGGGCCCAAGGGGGGCGCCGGCCGGCGTTCCCGAGGGGGGATTCGCGTGTTCGTGCTGTCCGTTCTGCTGCTCGTGGCGGCGGTCGTACTGTTCTTCGTCGCCCGCGGCCAGGGCTCCGGCGGCTGGAAGCTGGGAGCCGCGCTCAGCGCCCTGGCAGGTGTGCTGGCCGGCGTCTTCGCCTGCGTCCACGTCGTGAGCGCCTACGAGGTCGGCGTCCCGGTGACCTTCGGCAAGGTCGGCTCGCCGCTGACCTCCGGCATCCACTTCCGGTCGCCGTTCACCGACGTCACGTCGTTCTCGACGCGCCCGGTCGACCTCGACCTGCACGACAAGGACGTGGTCGAGGTCCGCTCCTCGCAGGGCGGGGTGCTCTACGCCGACGTCACCATCAAGTGGGCCGTGGTGCCCGCCAAGGCCGTCGAGCTCTACCGGCTGGCGGGCAACGAGGAGGCCATCCAGTCGCGGCTGGTGATGCCGGACAGCCGCGAGATCATCCGCAACGTCTTCGCCGAGCACACCAGCGAAGAGGGGTACGCCTCCGCGCGCGAGCGGATCGGCTCGGAGATCGACGCCCTGATCAAGCAGCGCCTCGCCCCGCGCGGCATCGACGTCGCCGCCGTGAACCTGCGCAACGTCCGGCCCTCCGAGCAGCTGCAGGACCAGATCGACAAGAAGATCCAGCAGCAGCAGGCCACCGAGCGGGCCGTCGAGGCCGCCCGTACGGCCAAGGCGGAGGCGGAGCGCAAGCGGATCGAGGCGGAGGGCATCGCGAGCGCCAACCGGATCATCGCCCGGTCGCTGAGCGACAAGGTGCTCTACAACCAGTGCCTGGACGCCTACCGGGAGGCCGCGAAGTCCCACCCCGTGTACGCGGTGCCCTGCGGGACCGGCTCGAACGGCTCCCCGGTCATCGTGGACGGCACGAAGGACTGAGGCCCCGGATACGCCCGCGAAGGGCGCCGGGAACGCCACAGGGGCCCGGAACCTCTCGGTTCCGGGCCCCTGTCGCCGTCCGGGGGGCAGCGGTCTCAGACCGCGCTGCCCGCCTTCCAGGCGCTCCAGCTCATGTTCCAGCCGTTGAGGCCGTTCGCCGGGTCGACGGTCTTGTCCTTGGAGTTCTTCACGGTCACGACGTCGCCGATGATCGAGTTCGTGTAGAACCAGTAGCCGTCGGAGGCGGTGTCCTTGCCGCCCTTGGTGTCGTTCAGGCCCACGCAGCCGTGGCTGGTGTTGACATTGCCGAACACCGAGTCGGCACCCCAGTAGTTGCCGTGGATGAAGGTGCCGGACGTGGTCAGGCGCATGGCGTGCGGCACGTCCTTGATGTCGTACTCGCCCTTGCCGTCGTCGTCGGTGAAGCCGACGGTGGCGCCGTTCATCCGGGTCTCGGTGAACTTCTCGGAGATCACCATCTGACCGTTGTAGGTGGTGTTCTCGTCGGAGCCGGCCGAGATCGGGATGTTGCGGACGACCTTGCCGTCGCGGACGACCTTCATGCGGTGGGTGGCGGCGTCGACCGTCGAGACCTGGCTGCGGCCGATCTTGAAGGTGACGGTCTTCTCCTGGACGCCGTAGACGCCGCCGGCGCCTTCGACGCCGTCCAGGTCCAGCTTCAGGGTGACCGTGGAGCCGGCCTGCCAGTAGGCCTCGGGGCGGAAGTCCAGGCGGGTGGAGTTGAACCAGTGGCCGACGACCTCCTGGCCGCTGCTGGAGCTCACCGTGATCGCCGACTGGACGGCCTTCTTGTTCTCGATCGCCTTGGTGAAGTTGATCGACACCGGCATGCCCACGCCGACCGTCTGGCCGTTCTCGGGCGAGTAGTAGCCGATGAAGCTGTGCTCGGGGCTGACCGTGGTGAAGGTGGAGTTCTCGGCGGCCTTGCGGCCCTTGCCGTCCTCCGCCTTCGCGGCGATCTTGTACTGGGTGGCGCGCTCGAGCGGCCCGCTGGGCGCCCAGCTCTTGCCGTCGGCGGAGATCGCGCCCTCGACCTGCTTGTCGTCCGCCACGGAGGTCATGACCACGCTGGTGAGCTCACCGTCGGTCACCGCGACCTTGGCGCCGGTGTTGATGCTCACATTGTCGGCACCGGTCTTCGGGGTGATCGATATTCGGGCGTCCGACGCGTCCTTGGCGGCCTGCTCGTCGACCGAGGCCTGCGACTTGACGCTGTTGTCGGAACCGGCATCGCCCGCCTTGTCTCCCCCGCAGGCGGTCAGAGTGATCGCCCCGACGGCGAGCAGCGCGATCGCTGCCAGCCCTGCTCGCCGCTTGCGAGAAGGTCGCGGGTCGGTGGCTGTGCCGGTTTCGGCGCGCTTCACACAGATCTCCAATGTCTTCCGGTACGCGTTTCCCCCGGCCCGCTTGCGTCGCGGGCCACGGCCCTCGATCGAGCCTCACTCGTACGTCCAGGAACTGCCAGGGTCTTTGGTCCGTTCCCCCACGCCGGAGAGTGTGGGGAAGAACACGTGCGTGACGCAGGTGACATGGGCGCGGTCCCGCGTCCCGTGCGAAAACCCCGGACCTGTGAGGGGCCCGGGGTCTGTGGGTCACGCACTGCCGAAGACGCGTTCAGCGTCCCTGCGGTTCCTCCTCGTCGATGTCGGCTTCGTCGTCCACCTCGTCGTCCACCTCGTCGTCGGCCTCGTCGTCGTAGAGGTCCCACTCGTCGGAGTCGGGGTCGTACTCGGTGTGAGCGCAGGACCAGGACGCCTGCACCAACTCGATGCCCGGCACGCTGGTGACCAGGTCGAAGGGATCGACCAGATACGCCAGCGCCTCCGATTCGTCCTGCCGCACCGACGCCTCGGCGTGCTGCCGCTCGTCGTCCGGCATGTACTCGTCGCCGCCGATCTGGTCGAGCGCGGCGTCCGTCAGCTCGCCGGACCCGGTGATCTCCAGGACCAGCTCCACCTGGAGCCGCACATAGCGCGGCCCGCTCTCCCCGGTGGGGATGTCAGTAGTGCTCATGTGACGGAGCGTATGCGGGGGAACCGCCGGGGTTGCGCAGGCAGTCCGCGTCCGGGGCGGAAGGATACCCGCGGCGGACGTCCGGGAACCCGCGGAAGCTCCGGTTCCGGGACCCAACTTCCCTCCGCGGCGGTTGCCTCACTACCATCGGGCTCCACGGTCAAGTCGCCGCAACCGCTGGGGGATCCGTTGACCTCGCACCGTCCGCCCGCCTTCGTCGCCATCACGGCGGCCGCCGTCCTCGGCGCCCTGTACTTCGTGCCCAACGCGTCCGCCAGTGCCGAGCAACCGGCGAACGCGAGCGCGCAGTCCTCCACGTCCACCGCGGCCGTCACCGGGTCCGACCAGGGGCAGCACCTGGCGGACACCGGAAGCGTCGACACCACGCCCTATCTGGTCGGCGGGACCGCGTTCCTCGGCCTGGGCGCCGCGCTCGTGATCAACGCGAGCCGCCGCACCCGCGACGTGTACTAGGTCCGGCCGTACCAAGCCCTGTTGCCCGGCCGTGCGGCCGGGCAACAGGACGACAGGACGACAGGGCAACAGGGCGACAGGGCTCAGGCCAGCGGGCCGGTCACCGACTCGGCCGCCGCCACCAGACCGCCGTCGCGCACGAACTCGTACGCCGCCGCCAGGTCCGGAGAGAGGAAGCGGTCCGGCCCGGGGCCGCCCACTCCCGCCTCGCGTGCCGCCCTCAGCACCGCCTGCGTCGCCGGGGCCGCCACCAGCACCTCGCTGCCCTGCACGCGCAGCTCCACGGCGCGGGACGCGGCCATCAGCTCGATCGCCACGATCCGGGCCAGGTTGTCCACCGCCTGCCGCAGTTTGCGCGCGGCCGACCAGCCCATCGAGACGTGGTCCTCCTGCATCGCCGAGGACGGGATGGAGTCCACCGAGGCCGGGACCGCGAGCCGTTTGTTCTCGCTGACCAGCGCGGCCTGCGTGTACTGGGCGATCATCAGGCCGGAGTCCACGCCCGGGTCGTCGGCCAGGAAGGCGGGCAGGCCGTGCGAACGGCTCTTGTCCAGCAGCCGGTCGGTCCGGCGTTCCGCTATCGAGCCCAGGTCGGCCGCGGCGATGGCCAGGAAGTCCAGCACGTAGGCGACGGGGGCGCCGTGGAAGTTGCCGTTGGACTCCACCCGGCCGTCGGGGAGGACGACCGGGTTGTCGACGGCGGAGACCAGTTCGCGGTCGGCCACCGTCATGGCGTGCGTCACGGTGTCCCGGCCGGCGCCGGCCACCTGCGGGGCGCAGCGGATCGAGTACGCGTCCTGCACGCGCGGGGCGTCGTCCTGGTGGTGGCCGGTGAGCCCGGAGCCGGCGAGCACCCGGCGCATGTTCTCGGCGCTGGCCGCCTGGCCCGGGTGCGGGCGGATCGCGTGCAGCTCGGGGGCCAGCACCTTGTCGGTGCCGAGCAGCGCCTCCATCGACAGCGCGGCGGTGACGTCGGCGGCGGTGAACAGCCGGCGCAGGTCGTCGATGGCCATGACGAGCATGCCGAGCATTCCGTCGGTGCCGTTGATGAGGGCCAGGCCCTCCTTCTCGCGCAGCTCGACGGGCTCGATGCCGTGCTCGGCCAGCAGTTCCGCGGCGGGGCGCACGACGCCGTCGGGACCCTCCGCCTCGCCCTCGCCCATCAGGACCAGCGCGCAGTGCGACAGCGGCGCCAGGTCGCCGGAGCAACCGAGGGAGCCGTACTCGTGGACGACGGGGGTGATGCCCGCGTTGAGCAGCGCGGCCATCGTCTCCGGGACGACGGGACGGACACCGGTACGGCCGGACGCCAGCGTCTTCAGCCGCAGGAACATCAGCGCGCGCACCACCTCGCGCTCCACGCGCGGGCCCATGCCGGCGGCGTGCGAGCGGACCAGGCTGCGCTGGAGCTGCGCGCGCAGCTCGGGGCTGATGTGCCGCACCGCGAGCGCGCCGAAGCCCGTCGACACGCCGTACACCGGCTCCGGCTTCGCCGCCAGCGCCTCCACGACCTCGCGCGACGCGGCGATCCCGGCCAGCGCCTCCGCAGACAGCTCGACCCGCGCATTGCCGCGGGCCACCGCCAGCACGTCCTCCGCCGCGGCCCCGTGGGCCCCGATCACCACGTTATGCATACTCATATTCACGAACCCTACGGACTGAATCGCTACCTGTCACGTGTCGGACGGGCCTCTTCCGCGTGGCCCTCGCCGCACCCGCCGGGCCGTCCCGTGGTGCCGCTTCCCGGGCCCCGGACGTCCCTCAGTCCCGCCCCCGGAACCGGCGCCGCTCCACGTCGTGGCCCGAGGGCTGGTCCGCCAGCCGGACCACCGGATCCTCCGGCGCCCCGCGCCCGGCCACCACCGGCTCCACCGAATGCAGCGCCTTCGCCCGGTACTGGGCCGCGTCCGCCAGCCGGAACAGCCGGCGCCCCGAGGTCACCACCCCGATCTCGGCGTCCGTCGAGGCCACGCCGACCGCCACCCCGTCGCCCAGTCCCAGCCACTTGGTGCGGACGCACAACTCCTCGGCGACCCGTACGACCTCCTCCGCGCCGTGCCCCACCGACAGCAGGCAGAACTCGTCGCCGCCCAGCCGCGCCACCAGGCTGCCCTTCAGCGCGGCGCCGCACAGCGACAGAACGGACCCGAAGCCGACCAGCAGCCGGTCGCCGACCGCGTGCCCGAGCTGGTCGTTGACCCGCTTGAGCCCGTTGAGGTCGCAGACCACCAGGCTCACCGGGGTCCCGTCGGCCCGGTGCCGTTCCACCGCCTCCTCCAGCCGCTGGTCGACGGCCCGCCGGTTGGCCAGCCCGGTCAGCGGATCGGTGAAGGCCAGCCGGCGCACCTCCGCCAGCCGCTCGGTCTGGGCGATCCCGGCCGCGGTCAGCGCCGCGAGGACGGTCGCGAACTCGGCGTCGTCCCGGTCGAAGACCGGCCGCCCGGCGCCCCTGGCCACGTACAGCTCGCCCCAGGCGAGCCCGTGCAGCATGATCGGCGCGATCACGCAGGAGGTGCGTCCGCGCCTCCGCAGGGTGGCCACCCGCTGGTGGCAGTAGGCACCGGTACGGCCCTCCGCCGGACCGTCGGCGGTCTCGATCCAGGCGTGCGGCTCGCCGCCCTCGGTCCACTTGCCGTGCAGGAACTCCACGATCTCCGGGAAGTCCGCGACCGAGTACACCTCCTCGGCCGGCTGCGGCTCCTCGCCGGGCGCGAGGTCCCCGTCGTTGACCAGGACCCGCAGCCGCCCCCGGTCGCGCTCCCAGCGGGAGAGCGCCGCCATCGTCCCGCCGAGGGCGATCCGCGCGGAGGACGCGGCGGCGACCGCCGCCTCCATCGGCGACTTCGCGGCCGCCACCGCCCGCGCGAGTTCGGCGACGGCGCGCAGTCGTGCGTCCCCGCCGGTGCCGTTCATGCGCCCGTCTCCTGTCGCCCGCAGAACTTTTTACCAGTTTGCGACGTTCGCACGGCCCCGCACGTTACGCGCCCGGCGGCGCGGTCGTTTTCCGCCTCAATCACTCACCCGGCCACACCGGGTCGCGCTTCTCGTTGAAGGCCGCGACGCCCTCGGCGCGGTCCCCGGAGAACGCGACCGTGCGCCAGGCGGCGTCCTCGACATCGAGGCCGGTCCGCAGGTCCGTGCCCTGGCCCAGCCGCAGCGCCCGCTTGGCCGCGCGCAGGCCCACCGGCGAGTTCGCGGCGATCCGCGTGGCCAGCGCGAGCGCCTCGACGCGGTCCTGGCCCTCCTCGGCGAGCACGTCCACCAGGCCCAGCGCCAGTGCCTCGGCCGCGGGCACCCGGCGCCCGGTGAAGATCAGTTGCGCCGCACGCGCCGCGCCCACCCGGCGCGGCAGCAACTGCGTGCCGCCGCCCCCCGGGATCACCCCCACCGTGACCTCCGGCAGCCCCACGACGGCCGTCGGGTCCGCGACGATCACGTCGCAGGCCAGCGCCAGCTCGTAGCCGCCGCCCAGGGCGAAGCCGTGCACCGACGCCAGCGACGGCACCGGCAGCTCCAGCACGGCCGTGTAGGCGGCCCGCGTGTACGGGCGCTGCCGGGCCAGGTCGGCGTCGGTGAAGGAGTTGCGCTCCTTCAGGTCGGCGCCCACGCAGAACGCCCGCTCATGGGTCGAGGTGAGCACCACGCAGCTCACCGACACGTCGCCGGCCAGCGCCGCGCACGCCTCGGTCACCGCCCGGGCCATCTCCGTCGAGATCGCGTTCATCGCCTTGGGCCGGTCGAGCACCAGTTCCGCCACCCGGCCGGCGTCACCGTGCCTGCGTACCGCCACCCACTCGCCAAACCGCCGCTCGGTCATCGCGCCGCCACCTCCGGGTCGCCGTTAACGATCGTGAACCACCGACCGTCAGCGTAGTGGGCGCTCCCGCTCAGCCGCCCCGGCGGCTCAGCAGCCAGGGCTCGACCACGCCGAGTCCGCGCACCGGCCGCCGCCACATGGGCTGCAGCCCGAAGCGGTACTTCTCCTCCGACCCCGGCTCGATCTCCGCCTCCGACTCCGGAGCCTCGCCCGCGGCGACGAGGGCCTGCGCCAGTTCGCCGTCGACGAGCACCGCGTCCCGGGGCGCTATCGACGTCAGCCTGCTCGCCAGGTTCACCGTCGTGCCGAAGACGTCGCCCATGCGGGTCGTGACGGTCCCGAAGGCCATGCCGACGCGCAGCGCCGGCATCGTCTCGTCGCCGTTCATCGTCTCGATGAGCCGCATGCCGATCTCCGCGGCCGTCCCGGCGTCGTCGGCGACGAACAGCACTTCGTCGCCGAGGGTCTTGATGAGCCGTCCGCCGTGCGCGGCCACCTGGTCGGCGGCCGTGGTCTCGAAGGCCTCGACCAGCTCGCCGAGTTCCTCCTCCTCCAGCCGGCGGGTGAGCCGGGTGAAGCCGACGAGGTCCGCGAAGCCGACCGCCAGCCTGCGGTCGACGGCCTCTTCGTCGTCGGAGCGGACGACCCGGCTGGTGGAGGCCGCGAGCTGCCGCCGCCACACATAGGTCAGGAACTCCTCCAGCTCCGGCAGGAGCAACTCGACCAGCGGATAGGCCACCTCGGCCCGGGTCATGCCCGGTTCGGGCGGCTCGGTGAGCTCCTCCAGGAAGGAGTCGGTCTGCCACTCCGCCAGCCGGGCCGTGGTCTGCCCCGTGGACCGGGCGACCTGGATCGCCGTGCTCTCGGAGATCAGCCCGGCCTCGACCAGGCCGGCCAGGCGCCGCAGCGCCAGGACGTCGGCCTCGGTCAGGGCACGTGCCTGGCCGATGTCGGCGAAGCCCATCGCGCGCCAGAACCGCGCGGCGAGGTCCATGGAGACGCCCGCGCTGCGGGCGGCCTGGAAGGCGGTGTAGTGCCGTCCGGCGCCGAGGATCAACTGCTCCAGGCGCAGGGCGATGGGGTCCTCTTCGATGCCGTGCGACCGTGCGGGGTCACCGCGTTCCTCGTGCTCCTCGGGCTCTTCGGGCTCCTCGTGTTCCGCCTGCTCGCGTCGAGGCCCGCCCGGCTCCTCGTGCGGCGGGAGGTCGCTCGCGTCGTCCACGGTCACCGCCCGCCCCCTCCTGGGTACCTGCGCACCGGCCCTTCCGATCAAGGCGTCGGAGGCTGCCGGCTCAACAATACGGCAGGTGTGGCCTGGCTCACTCTCCTGCCGGCCGCAGATGGACGACGTCGCCCGCGGCGACCGCCCGCTCGCCCTCGTCGGTCGCGACGACCAGCCGCCCGTCGTCGTCGACGGCGACGGCCCGCCCGCTGACCTCGCCCCCGCCGGGGAGTTCGGCCCGCACGGCGCGACCGAGCGTCACGCACCCGGCGGCGTACGCCTGCTGCAGGCGGGAGCCGGCCGGATCGCCGTCGGCGCGCAGCCACTCGCCGTACCACTCGGCGAGGGAACGCAGCACCGCGCGCAGCAGCGGATCGCGGTCGGTGACCTTGGCCCCCGCGAGCGCGAGCGAGCCCGCGGCGGGGACCGGCAGCTCTTCCTCACGAAGCGTCACGTTGAGGCCGATGCCGAGGATCACGGCGTCGTCGCCGACGCGCTCCGCGAGGATGCCGCCCGTCTTGCGCTCCTCGCCGTCCACGGTGACGAGCACGTCGTTGGGCCACTTCAGCCCGGTGTCCACACCCGCCGTCCGCGCGACGGCGGTGGCCGTCGCGACCCCCGCCAGCAGCGGCAGCCAGCCCCAGCGGCGCGGCGGAACGGCGGTCGGCCGCAGCAGTACGGAGAAGAAGAGCCCGGAACGGGCGGGGGCCCGCCACTGCCGGTCGAGGCGGCCGCGACCCGCGGACTGCTCCTCGGCGACAAGGACCGCGCCCTCGGGGGCACCCTCCCGGGCCCGGGCGCCCAGGTCGCTGTTGGTCGACCCGGTGGAATCGATCACGTCCAGGTCGTTCCACAGGCTGTCGGGAGTGACGATCGCGCGGCGCAGGGCGGCCGCGTTGAGCGGCGGCCGGTCGAGGTCGGACCAGCGGTTCGATGTCATACGTCCCAGCCTAGGGTCTGCCCTGCCGATCGCCTCGGCGTCGGGCCGCCCGGCCCCCCGGAGGACCGCCGCTTCCCCGTCGCGGCGGGGAAGGCGGACCCTGGAAGCGGAGTGTGGCCAACGCCGCACTGACCAGGCAGCAGCCACGCGGTTACGCTACGAAAACAGCATTACTCGCCAGTCACGTCACACCCTCAGAACGACCCGACGAGAGCAGGAGAGCCGCCTCCCATGGCCGAGCCGGAGATCGACATCCACACCACCGCGGGAAAGCTGGCGGACCTGCGCCGCCGTATCGACGAGGCGACCCACGCCGGCTCGGCGCGCGCGGTGGAGAAGCAGCACGCCAAGGGCAAGCTGACGGCGCGCGAGCGCGTCGAACTGCTGCTGGACGAGGGCTCCTTCGTCGAACTGGACGAGCTGGCCCGGCACCGCTCGACCAACTTCGGCCTGGAGAAGAACCGCCCCTACGGCGACGGCGTCGTCACCGGCTACGGCACCGTGGACGGCCGCCCGGTGGCGGTGTTCTCGCAGGACTTCACCGTGTTCGGCGGCGCGCTCGGCGAGGTCTACGGCGAGAAGATCGTCAAGGTCATGGACTGGGCGCTGAAGACCGGCTGCCCGGTCATCGGCATCAACGACTCCGGCGGCGCGCGCATCCAGGAGGGCGTGACCTCGCTCGGCCTGTACGGCGAGATCTTCCGCCGCAACACCCACGCCTCCGGCGTCATCCCGCAGATCTCGCTCATCATGGGCCCCTGCGCGGGCGGCGCGGTCTACTCCCCCGCCATCACCGACTTCGTGGTGATGGTCGACCAGACCTCGCACATGTTCATCACCGGCCCGGACGTCATCAAGACCGTCACCGGCGAGGACGTCGGCTTCGAGGAACTGGGCGGCGCCCGTTCGCACAACACCGTCTCCGGCAACGCGCACCACATGGCCGGCGACGAGAAGGACGCCATCGAGTACGTCAAGGCGCTGCTGTCCTACCTGCCGTCCAACAACCTCCAGGAGGCCCCGGCCTACCCGCAGGAGGCCGAGCCGGAGATCACGGCCGAGGACCTCGAGCTCGACACCCTCATCCCGGACTCGGCGAACCAGCCCTACGACATGCACCAGGTCATCGAGCACGTGCTGGACGACGGGGAGTTCCTGGAGACCCAGGCGCTGTTCGCGCCCAACATCGTCACCGGCTTCGGCCGGATCGAGGGCCACCCGGTCGGCGTCGTCGCCAACCAGCCGATGCAGTTCGCCGGCTGCCTGGACATCAACGCCAGCGAGAAGGCGGCGCGCTTCGTCCGCACCTGCGACAGCTTCAACGTCCCCGTCGTCACCTTCGTCGACGTGCCCGGCTTCCTGCCCGGCACCGACCAGGAGTGGAACGGCATCATCCGGCGCGGCGCCAAGCTGATCTACGCGTACGCCGAGGCCACCGTCCCGCTGATCACCGTCATCACCCGCAAGGCGTTCGGCGGCGCGTACGACGTCATGGGCTCCAAGCACCTCGGCGCCGACCTCAACCTCGCCTGGCCCACCGCCCAGATCGCCGTCATGGGCGCCCAGGGGGCGGTCAACATCCTGCACCGCCGCACCATCGCCGAGGCCGGCTCCCCGGAGGAGGCGGAGGCACTGCGCGCCCAGCTGATGCAGGAGTACGAGGACACGCTGCTCAACCCGTACGTCGCCGCGGAGCGCGGCTACGTCGACGGGGTCGTCCTGCCCTCGGAGACCCGCACGCACCTGGTGAAGGCGCTGCGGACGCTGCGCAACAAGCGCGAGACGCTGCCCCCCAAGAAGCACGGCAACATCCCCCTGTAAGGAGTGTGCCCAGCCATGGTGATCAAGGTCGAACGGGGCAACCCGACCCCCGAGGAGCTGGCGGCCGTCGTCGCCCTCGTCCAGGCCCGGGCCGCGGCGGCGGCGGGGCCCGCCGACGGCCCGCGACCGGCCGACGAGTGGGCCTCCCCCGCGCGCAACGTCCCCGACCGGATACTCCGCCCGGCACCGGTGGCCTGGCGCGCCACGTACTGGCCGCACTGAGCACGGAGCGGACGGAAATGGTCCGCATGCCCGCCCGCGCCTGAGTATCCGTACTCAGGCGCGGGCGTTCTCCGCGGCGCAACCTGGACGGCATGCTGTGGTCAGACCCGTCCGAGGAACCCCCCGAGGAGATGCGCGAGGCCCAGGCGATGCTGCGCCGGGCGATGCTCGTGATCGCCGTCGCCGTCCCCCTGATCACGGCCCTGGTGGCCTGGCGCTGCTGACTACGATGACGGGCATGACCGACAGCAGCCGCAGCCCCCGCCCGCTCGTCCTCGCCTCCGCCTCCCCCGCGCGCCTGGGACTGCTGAAGCAGGCCGGGCTCGACCCGCGGGTCGTCGTCAGCGGGGTCGACGAGGACGCGATCAGCGCGGACAGCCCCGCCGAGCTGGCCCGGGTGCTGGCCGAGGCCAAGGCGTCGGTGGTCGCGGAGCGGCTCTCCGACGGCGAGGTGGTCGTCGGCTGCGACTCCGTCCTGGACCTGGACGGAGTCGCGCTGGGCAAGCCGGACGACGCCGAGGACGCCACGGCCCGCTGGAAGTCCATGCGCGGCCGTTCCGGCGTGCTGCGGACCGGCCACTGCGTCATCGACCTCGCCACCGGCCGCCGCGTCTCGGCGACCGCCTCCACCACCGTGCGCTTCGGCACCCCGGACGACGCCGAGATCGCCGCCTACGTCGCCACGGGCGAGCCGCTGTACGTCGCGGGCGCCTTCACCCTGGACGGCCGCTCGGCGCCGTTCGTCGAGGGCATCGAGGGCGACCACGGCAATGTCATCGGCATCTCGCTGCCGCTGCTGCGCGGCCTCCTCGCCGAGCTGGACCTGCGGATCACCGACTTCTGGGTCTGATCCGGCCGCCCGGCGGACCGGCCGGTCCGACGGGTCCGGCCGGACCCGTCAGACCGCCGCGGGGGCCACGGGCGGCGGGGGCGTGCTCTCGCCGGGCTCGTCGCCCGGGCCGGCGGCCCGCGTCTCCCCCGTGTAGAGCACCAGGGCGAGCACCACGAACGCCAGGACCACCATCATCCCCACGAACGCGGCCCAGCCCACCGGGGCCGCCAGACCCGCGCCCAGGACGCCGTGCGTCACCGCGCACCCGATCAGCAGGATCCGGCCGAAGCGTCCCGCGGGCCGGTCGCGCCGGGCCATGCGGACGAGGACGATCGCGCACCCGATGAGGAAGAGCGCCATCACGACACCGGCCGCCCACGCGCCCACCGCCATCGCGCCCGGATCGAGCCCGGCCAGGGACATCTGCTGGTGGCGCACGGCGATGCCCATGATCCAGTTGACGAAGGCGAAGACGAACGCCTCCAGGACCAGCAAAACAGCCGCCGCCACGGCGACACTTCTGCGCACAGTGCGCCCCCTGTCCCAGTACCCCATTACCGGCGGTATTTCGTGGGCCGCACGCTACTAACGGGTAGGAGTTGCGGCAAGAGTCTGGGCGGCGCCACCCGTATGGGGCGCCGATCCGGCAAAGATTTCCCCGGGCCTTCGTGGAGTTCCCACAAAAAGGACGCCCCGTCGGTCACGGTGGGAAGCGGTGACCCGGCCCACACCCCAGGGCCTCAAGCACCGGGATAAATGGGCCTTTACCGTAGGAAGCCAAGGCATCAGGGTCCCGTTTGTGGGCCCGTATCACCCTCCGTGTGGGCAAGCTCACCCCCAGGGGTGCCTCGGCACGAAGTGTCGCCAGTACCTAAACTCTGCTTGTTTCAAGGAGGGAGCCATCGTGCGCAAGGTGCTCATCGCCAACCGCGGTGAAATCGCAGTCCGCGTCGCCCGTGCCTGCCGGGATGCCGGGATCGCCAGCGTGGCCGTCTACGCGGAGCCCGACCGGGACGCGCTGCATGTGCGCGTGGCCGACGAGGCGTACGCGCTGGGCGGTGACACCCCGGCCACCAGTTACCTGGACATCTCCAAGGTGCTGGCGGCCGCGGCCGAGTCCGGGGCCGACGCCGTCCATCCCGGCTACGGCTTCCTGTCGGAGAACGCCGACTTCGCCCAAGCCGTCCTGGACGCCGGGCTCACCTGGATCGGCCCCCCGCCGCAGGCCATCCGCGACCTCGGCGACAAGGTCGCCGCGCGGCACATCGCCCAGCGCGCCGGCGCCCCCCTGGTCGCCGGCACCCCCGACCCCGTCTCGGGCGCCGACGAGGTCGTGGCCTTCGCCCGCGAGCACGGCCTGCCGATCGCGATCAAGGCCGCCTTCGGCGGCGGCGGCCGCGGCCTGAAGGTCGCCCGCACCCTCGACGAGGTCCCCGAGCTGTACGAGTCGGCCGTCCGCGAGGCGGTCGCCGCCTTCGGCCGCGGCGAGTGCTTCGTCGAGCGCTACCTCGACAAGCCGCGGCACGTCGAGACCCAGTGCCTGGCCGACACGCACGGCAACGTCGTGGTCGTCTCCACCCGTGACTGCTCGCTGCAGCGCCGCCACCAGAAGCTGGTCGAAGAGGCCCCGGCGCCGTTCCTGACGCCCGAGCAGAACGCCCAGCTCTACGCCGCGTCCAAGGCCATCCTCAAGGAAGCCGGCTACGTCGGCGCCGGCACCTGCGAGTTCCTCGTCGGCACCGACGGCACCATCTCCTTCCTCGAGGTGAACACCCGTCTGCAGGTCGAACACCCGGTCACCGAGGAGGTCACCGGCATCGACCTGGTCCGCGAGATGTTCCGCGTGGCCGACGGAGAGGCCCTCGGCTACGACGACCCGCCGCTGCGCGGCCACTCCTTCGAGTTCCGCATCAACGGCGAGGACCCGGGCCGGAACTTCCTTCCCGCCCCCGGCACCGTCACCCGTTTCGACGCGCCCACCGGCCCCGGTGTCCGTCTGGACGCGGGTGTCGAGGCCGGCAGCGTCATCGGCCCCGCCTGGGACTCCCTGCTGGCCAAGCTGGTCGTCACCGGCGCCACCCGGCAGCAGGCCCTGCAGCGTGCCGCGCGCGCCCTGGCCGAGTTCCAGGTCGAGGGCATGGCCACCGCCATCCCGTTCCACCGCGCGGTGGTCGCCGACCCGGCGTTCGCCCCCGAGGTCCACGGCGAGCCCGGCCCGTTCTCCGTCCACACCCGCTGGATCGAGACCGAGTTCGTCAACGACATCAAGCCCTTCGCCGCCCCGGCCGACGCCGAGGAGGACACCGAGCCCGGCCGCGAGACCGTGGTGGTCGAGGTCGGCGGCAAGCGCCTGGAGGTCTCCCTGCCCGCCTCGCTGGGCATGACCCTGGCCCGCACCGCGGCCGCCGGCGGCGCCCGTCCCAAGCGCCGTGCCACCAAGAAGGCCGGCACCGCGGCCTCCGGCGACACCCTGGCCTCCCCGATGCAGGGCACCATCGTCAAGATCGCCGTCGAGGAGGGCCAGCAGGTCCAGGAAGGCGACCTCGTCGTCGTCCTGGAGGCCATGAAGATGGAGCAGCCCATCAACGCCCACCGCACGGGCACGATCAAGGGCCTCACCGCCGACGTCGGCTCCTCCATCTCCTCCGGCGCCCTCATCTGCGAGATCAAGGACTGACCTCCGCTCAGGACGGCAGCACGACGCCGCGGGCCCCGCCGATGCTTCGGCGGGGCCCGCGGCGTTTGTCCGCGTCGGGGACGCCCGGGAGTCGGAGACGCCCGGGACGACCGCGACCGGCTAACGGCGACGCGGGGCCAGGTCGGCGATCCGGGCGGCCTGCTGCTCCCCGGCCAGTTGGGCGGTGCGCAGCGGGGACATGCCCGACACGCCGCCGACCGACTGGCCGGCGGCCCGGGCGCGCGGCTCGCCGGGAGCCGTACCACCCGGGTAGTTGCCGGACGGGTGCTGATGGCGCCGGGGTCCGGGTACGGGCGGCATCTCCCGTCGCTGCCGCCCGTGGGACACCCCGTTGTCCGCCCCGTCCGTCGACGCGACGGCGACCTGGACGCCCCGGTCGGCGAGCGCCTGGAGCTCGGTCGCGGCGCGGTCGTCGCCCGCGGGCGGCTCGTCCGTGACCAGATGGGTGATCAGATCGGTGGGCACGGTCTGGAACATGGTGTCCGTGCCCAGCTTGGTGTGGTCGGCCAGCACCACGACCTCCGCCGCCGCCTGGACCAGGGCGCGGTCCACGCTCGCGGAGAGCATGTTGGACGTGGACAGGCCGCGCTCCGCGCTCAGCCCCGCCCCGGACAGGAAGGCCCGTGACACCCGCAGCCCCTGCAGGGACTGCTCGGCGCCGCTGCCGACCAGCGCGTAGTTGGAGCCGCGGAGCGTGCCACCGGTCATGACGACCTCGACCCGGTTCGCATGCGCCAGGGCCTGCGCCACCAGCAGGGAGTTGGTGACGACGGTCAGCCCCGGCACCCGGGCGAGCCGGCGTGCCAGCTCCTGGGTGGTCGTGCCGGCGCCGACGACGATGGCCTCGCCCTCCTCGACGAGACCGGCCGCGAGATCGGCGATCGCCGTCTTCTCCGCGGTCGATAGATGGGATTTCTGCGGGAAGCCGGACTCCCTGGTGAAGCCCCCCGGCAGCACCGCACCGCCGTGCCGGCGGTCGAGCAGTCCTTCTGCCTCCAGCGCCCGCACGTCACGCCGTACGGTCACTTCCGAGGTCTGGACGACACGGGCGAGCTCACGGAGCGAGACCGCTCCGTTGGCGCGCACCATTTCGAGGATCAGTTGGCGACGTTCTGCTGCGAACACGAAACTGACAGTAACGCCAATGACCGTCTGCTATCAGCAGTTTGCACCGATTAACAGAAGTTGTTCGCGATGCCGGACGCCGCGTGCTATAGAAGCGACGGCGTCCGGACGGGTGACCGCCCGGAGCCCCCGGCTCCGCGCGGATTCCGGCCGGTCGCCGGGCCGCCCGGTCACGCCGTCGCCCGGTCGACCGGTCGCCCTACAGCTCGCCGGCCGCCTTGCGGGTCGCCAACTGCCGTGCGGCCTCGGCGATCGAACCCGACAGCGACGGATAGACCGTGTAGGTGTTCGCCATCTGTTCGACGGTCAGATTGTTGTCGACCGCGATCGAGATGGGGTGGATGAGTTCGCTCGCGCGCGGCGACACGACCACACCGCCGACCACGATGCCGGTGCCGGGGCGGCAGAAGAGCTTCACGAAGCCGTCCCGGATGCCCTGCATCTTGGCGCGCGGGTTGCGCAGCAGCGGGAGTTTGACGACCCGTGCGTCCATGATGCCCGCGTCGACGTCGGCCTGGGTGTAGCCGACGGTCGCGATCTCGGGGTCGGTGAAGACGTTCGAGGAGACCGTCTTGAGGTTGAGCGGGCCGACCGTCTCGCCCAGGAAGTGGTACATCGCGATCCGGCCCTGCATCGCCGCGACCGAGGCGAGGGCGAACACCCCCGTGACGTCACCGGCCGCGTACACGCCGGGGGCGGAGGTGCGGGAGACCTTGTCGGTCCAGATGTGGCCGGACTCCTTGACCTTGACGCCCGCGCCCTCCAGGCCCATGTCCGAGGTGTTCGGTATCGCGCCGACCGCCATGAGGCAGTGGCTGCCGGTGATGACCCGGCCGTCGGAGAGGGTGACCTCGACGCGGTCGCCGACCCGCTTGACGGACTCGGCGCGGGAGCGGGCCATGACGTTCATGCCGCGCCGCCGGAACACGTCCTCCAGGACGGCGGCGGCGTCCGGGTCCTCGCCGGGCAGCACGCGGTCGCGGGAGGAGACGAGCGTCACCCTGGAGCCGAGCGCCTGGTACGCGCCGGCGAACTCGGCACCGGTCACGCCGGAGCCGACCACGATGAGCTCCTCGGGGAGCTCGTCCAGGTCGTACACCTGCGTCCAGTTGAGGATCCGCTCGCCGTCCGGCCTGGCGTCGGGCAGTTCGCGGGGGCGGCCGCCGGTGGCGATCAGCACGGCGTCGGCCGTGAGGGTCTCCGAAGTGCCGTCGGCGGCCTCGACGATCACGGTGCGGGAGCCGTCGATCGCCTGCATGCCCTCCAGCCGGCCGCGGCCGCGCATCACCCGGGCGCCCGCGCGGGTGACGGAGGCGGTGATGTCGTGGGACTGGGCGAGCGCGAGGCGCTTCACCCGTCGGTTGACCTTGCCGAGGTCGACGCCGACCACGCGGGCGGCCTGCTCCAGGTGCGGTGTGTCGTCCGCCACGATGATGCCCAGTTCCTCGTACGAGGAGTCGAAGGTGGTCATCACCTCGGCTGTCGCGATCAGCGTCTTCGAGGGCACGCAGTCGGTGAGTACCGAAGCCCCGCCCAGACCGTCGCAGTCGACGACGGTCACCTCCGCGCCCAGCTGGCTGGCCACCAGGGCCGCTTCGTATCCGCCGGGTCCGCCACCAATGATCACGATCCGAGTCACGTACCCCATTGTCCCGCACGCGCCAAGTGATCACTTACGGGGGCGGTGCCCCGCTGTCGTACTCTCATGCCATGTCGCTCTACGCCGCGTACGCCGGCAACCTCGACGCGCGGCTGATGACCCGCCGCGCCCCGCACTCACCGCTGCGCGGCACCGGATGGCTCAGCGGCTGGCGCCTCACCTTCGGCGGCGAGCAGATGGGCTGGGAGGGCGCGCTCGCCACCCTCGTCGAGGACCCGCTGCACCAGGTCTTCGTCGGGCTGTACGACATCGCGCCGGTCGACGAGGAGTCGATGGACCGGTGGGAGGGCGTCCCGCTGGGCATCTACCGGCGCCACCTGGTGCGGGCGCACACGCTCGACGGCGACGTCCCCGCGTGGATCTACGTCCTCAACGACTACGAGGGCGGTCTGCCGTCCGCGCGCTACCTCGGGGAGATCGCCGACGCGGCGGAGTCCGCGGGCGCCCCGTACGACTACGTCATGGAACTGCGCAAGCGTCCCTGCTGAACCCGCGCCGCCGAGGCTCCCGAAAGCCCCGCGGAGCGCGTCAATCGGCGGATCCTCCGAAATTTCGCAGACCGTGACCTGGGACGTCTACGCGCGTAGGAGTAAACCGGCTACTCTCATCCGCGTGAACTCTTCCGCAACTCCCCACGCCGCCCGCACCCCGCTGGGCGACCCGTACGCCGCCGCCACGGCCGCCGCCGCTCGTCTGCGCGAGCTCACCGGCGACGAGACCCACGACGTCGCCCTGGTGATGGGCTCGGGCTGGGTTCCGGCCGCCGACGCCCTCGGTGAGGCCGAGCACGAGTTCGCGGTGACCGAGCTCCCGGGCTTCCCGCCGCCCGCCGTGGCCGGGCACTCCGGCAAGGTGCGCTCCGTGCGCATCGGCGACAAGCGGGCACTGGTCTTCCTCGGTCGCAACCACTTCTACGAGGGCCACGGCGTCGCCACCGTCGTGCACGGCGTGCGCACCGCCGTCGCCGCCGGCTGCAAGACCGTCGTCCTGACCAACGGCTGCGGCGGGCTGCGCCCCACCTACCGCCCCGGCCAGGCCGTGCTGATCAGCGACCACATCAACATGACGGCCACCTCGCCGATCGTCGGCGCCAACTTCGTCGACCTCACCGACCTCTACTCGCCGCGGCTGCGCGCCCTGTGCAAGGAGGTCGACCCCTCCCTGGAGGAGGGCGTCTACGTCCAGCTCCCCGGCCCGCACTACGAGACCCCCGCCGAGATCAACATGGTCCGGGTCATCGGCGGCGACCTGGTCGGCATGTCCACCACGCTGGAGGCCATCGCGGCCCGCGAGGCGGGCGCCGAGGTGCTCGGCATCTCCCTGGTGACCAACCTCGCCGCCGGCATGACGGGCGAGCCCCTGAACCACGAGGAGGTCCTGGAGGCCGGCCGCGACTCCGCCTCCCGGATGGGCAGCCTCCTCGCCCGGGTGCTCGAGCGGATCTGACCCCGTCGCCCCGGTGGGCGGCACGGCCTCCGTCCCTCGGCACGCCGCGCGCGATCCGTGGGGTGACCGCACGCTGGTTGGGGAAGACGCCCCACGGGGAGGCGACCGGGCGGCGCCCGTCGCGGCAGCCCGCTCTGCCGCCGCCCCGCCGGCGGGGCCCGACGTGCGGCCTCCCACTCCGGCGCCGGTCGCCGGACACCGGTCCGGGAGGCCCCAGGCCGACCCGCGCGGCGCGGGCGGCACCGAAGACCGAGACATCGCAGGAGCATCACGTGGCAAGCGCAAGCGAGAACGCGGAGCCGATCCGTCAGGCGCGCACCTGGCTGGCCGAGGATCCGGACCCGGACACCCGCGCTGAGCTGGAGACCCTGCTCACGGCCGTCGAGGCCGGTGACGAGGCGGCGGCCGCCGACCTCGCGGCCCGGTTCGCCGGCACCCTGCAGTTCGGCACGGCGGGGCTGCGCGGGGAGATCGGCGCCGGCCCGATGCGCATGAACCGCTCCGTGGTCATCCGGGCGGCCGCGGGCCTCGCCGCGTACCTGAAGGCGCAGGGCGCGGGCGACGGACTGGTCGTCGTCGGCCATGACGCCCGCCACAAGTCGGTGGACTTCGCCCGGGACACCGCCGCCGTCATGGTCGGCGCGGGCCTGCGGGCCGCCATCCTGCCTCGGCCCCTGCCGACACCGGTGCTGGCCTTCGCCATCCGCCACCTGGGCGCCGTCGCGGGCGTCGCGGTGACGGCGAGCCACAACCCGCCGCGTGACAACGGCTACAAGGTCTACCTCGGCGACGGCTCGCAGATCGTGCCGCCCGCCGACGCCGGGATCGCCGCCGAGATCGCCGCCGTCGGCCCGCTGACCGACGTACCGCTGGCCGACGAGGGCTGGCAGATCCTCGGCGAGGAGGTCGTCGAGGCCTATCTGGACCGCGCCGCCTCCGTCGTGGACCGGCACTCCCCGCGCGATCTGTCGGTCGTCTACACCCCCTTGCACGGTGTCGGCCGCGACGTGCTGACCGCGGCCTTCGAGCGGGCCGGGTTCGCGACCCCCCACGTGGTCGCCGAACAGGGCCAGCCCGACCCGGACTTCCCGACCGTCGCCTTCCCCAACCCGGAGGAGCCGGGGGCGATGGACCTGTCCTTCGCCGCGGCCCGGGCCCTCGGCCCCGACGTCGTCATCGCCAACGACCCCGACGCCGACCGCTGCGCCGTCGCCGTACCGGACCGTGCCGCAGAGGGCGGCTGGCGGATGCTGCGCGGCGACGAGGTCGGCGCGCTGCTCGCCACCCACCTGGTGCACCGCCGGGCCACCGGCACCTTCGCGGCGAGCATCGTCTCCTCCTCCCTGCTCTCCCGCATCGCGGCCCGCGCGGGCCTGGACTACGCCGACACCCTGACCGGCTTCAAGTGGATCTCCCGGGTGGACGGCCTGCGCTACGGCTACGAGGAGGCGCTGGGGTACTGCGTGGACCCGGAGGGCGTGCGCGACAAGGACGGCATCAGCGCGGCGCTGGCCGTCGCGGAACTGACCGCCGAACTCAAGGCGAAGGGCCGTACGCTCTCCGACCTGCTGGACGACATCGCCCTGGAGTACGGGCTGCACGCCACCGACCAGCTCTCGGTGCGGGTCTCCGACCTCTCGGTCATCGACGACGCGATGAACCGGCTGCGGGAGCGGCCGCCGAGCTCGTTGGCCGGCCTCGCCGTCGTCACCGCCGAGGACCTCGGCAAGGGCAGCGAGGAGCTGCCGCCGACCGACGGCCTGCGCTACCGGCTGGCCGGTTCCCCGGGCGCCGGTGTGGAATCGGCCCGGGTGATCGTGCGGCCGAGCGGCACCGAGCCCAAGCTGAAGTGCTACCTGGAGGTCGTCCTTCCCGTGCCGGGCGCCGACCGGCTGGCCGCCGTGCGCGCCCAGGCGACGGAGGTCCTCGCGGCCGTCAAGGCCGACCTCGCGACCGCCGCCGGGCTCCCCCGGGACGAAGCGGCCGCGAACGCCTGACGCCGGAACAACGCCGCCGCCCCGGTCCTGCCCGCACGGGCACGACCGGGGCGGCGGCATTGTTCCGGCGCCGTGCCGGCGGCCGGCTCAGCCCATCGCCAGCAGGACGATCAGCACGATCGCTCCCGCCACCGCGGGGGCGATCACCTCGTACGCCCAGCGGACCGTGACCTCGCCCTGCGCGGTGTCGCGGGCCGCGTTCTTCTCCGCCAGCTCCCGCAGATCGTCCACCGCCTGGTCCGACCACGCGCGCGTACGGTCCGAGGTGCCGGGACGGGGGTGCACGGTCGCGCTCGGGTCGCCCGCGGCCGCGGCACGCGTCTTGGCCCGGGCGGCCCGCTTCCGGGCGCGCATCGACACGGGGATGGACCACAGCTGGTACTTCTCGCCCCCGGCGAACAGCTCGGTCGAGTACCCCGACCGCAGCCCCTCCACCGCGCTCCACGGCGCGACGACGGTACGGAACGGGTTGCGCACCCGGATGCGGTCGTCACCGGCGTAGACGGCCGGGCGGAGGGTGAACGCGACGACCAGCGGCACGATCAGCAGCATCAGCGCGAGGGCCAGCCAGGGCGTGCGGCCGGTGCCGCGGACGATGGCGTCGATCCCGAGCCACAACGTGATGGCGAGCATGAGCACGCCGCCGGTGATGCCTGCCGCCGAGCGGTACGAGCGCTCGGCGTACTTCGGCTGCCCGGGCCCGGGCTGCGGTTCGGGGGCGGGGTTCTCGGAACTCGTCATGAGATCAGATTGTGCCTGACCCCGGCCTCGCGCCCCGCGGGGCGGAGGTTGCGTTAGTGCATCGGCGTCAGCGGCTGCCTACTCGTACCCCTTGTCCTGAGTGGAGTCGTAGACGAGCTTGCCCGCCCCGTCGTAGCCCTTGATGCGCGGCAGAGAGGTCACCGCCCGGCTGAGGACACCGGTGGCGACGAAGTAGCCGTGGTCGAGCGCGGCCTGCTGGGTGACCCCGCCGTAGGAGACGGTGACCTTGGCGACTCCCGGCTCGACCGTGCCGACGCTGCCCCAGCGGAAGGGGAAGCGGTACGGCAGGCCCGGGCCGGTGGCGGTGCCCATCTTGTAGAGGCTGTAGGAGTTGATGTCCGGGAAGACCGGTCCGCCGCCCGCATACGTGTCGGCGCCCATGCTGGTGTTGAGGCCCTGCGTCTCACCGTCCTTGTCGGTGCAGATCAAGCGGACCGGCTTGTCGGCCGAGGTGCCGACGGCCACGACCCGGATGCCGTCGCCGGGGGAGTTCTTGTCGCCTGTGGCGTTCAGGGCGAGGATCACGCGGTAGTCCTCGACCTTGCCGAGGTCACTGCCCCGCAGTCCGACTGCCGTCCGCTGGTGCGCCCTGTCGAAGGCCAGGCACCGCTCCAGCGCCTCGCCCGCCCGCTCCAGCGTGATGCCGTCCACGAGCTGCCCCGGCGTGAGCGGCCCCTCGGGCCCGCTCGCCCGGGCCGGCGCGGAGGGGCGCGACTGCGCGCCGCTCGCCGCCGCGGACGGCCGGGCGTCCTGTGCCGGCAGCGCGGTCGTGCTCTGGCCGTCCGGCTGGTAGTGCACCGCGAGCGCCGTGCCGGGCACCGCGACCAGGGCCGCCAGCCCCGCCCCGACGGCGAGCAGACGGCGCCTGCGGCCCGTTCTGCCCCGCCGCACGATCGAGGTGTAGGGCGCCTCGCCCGCGCGGAACCCGTCCGTCTCGTGTTCGAGGAGTTCGCGCAGCTGCGCCTCGAACTCCGTGTCCTGCTCCGCGGGGCCGTGCCCCAGGGCGTCTGCCTTGTCCCTCATCGGACTCCCCCTCCTACCTTTCCGCTGTCCGCCGTGATCCATGTCGTCCCCGTACCGGCGCCCGCTTTCCGCGCGGCCGCAACGGTCGTGCCCAGCCGCGCCCGCAGCTTCGCCAGGCCCCGGGCCGCCTGGCTCTTGACCGTCCCGGCCGAGCAGCCCAGGACATGGGCCACCTCGGTCTCCGACAGGTCGTCCCAGTACCGCAGCACCACCACGGCACGCTGCCGGGCGGGCAGCTCGCCGAGCGCCGCCAGCAGCTCCTCCCGCAGCGCCACCCGCGCCGTGGGATCGGCTCCGGGGCCGTCCGGCGGCGCGTCCGTGAGCCGTTCGGCCACGCGTTTCTTGCGGAACCGGTCCTTGTTGCACGTGATCAGAATGCGCCGCACATAGGCGTCCGGATTGTCGCTGCGCTGCACCCGGCGCCATGACCGGTATGCCTTGGCCAGCGCGGTCTGCGCCAGGTCCTCCGCGTGATGCCCGTCACCTGTGAGCAAGTAGGCGGTCCGGACCAGATGGGCCCATCTGGCGCGGACGTAGCCTTGGAACTGCGCCTCGTCGTCTGGATTCATCGATGACCCCCTTCAACCCACCAGACCACCGCTTTCGCGGATTCGGTTGCCGGGCCCCGCGCACGGGATCGGACGGATCCCTCCCCACCGGTGACATTCGCTACGCGCGTAGATATGCTGGTCTGGTGACCATGCCCACCACTGTTCCCGCTCACGGCCCCGACGCCGCGGCCCGGCTGGCGTCCATGTCCGACGTCACGGCCTCCGACGCCGCGCTGCGCCGCTTCCTGCACGGGCTGCCCGGCGTCGACGCGGTCGGTCTCGAAGGCCGCGCCGCAAGCCTCGGCACCCGTTCGATCAAGACCACGGCGAAGGCGTACGCCATCGACCTGGCGATCTCGATGATCGACCTGACCACGCTCGAAGGCGCGGACACCCCGGGCAAGGTCCGGGCGCTGTGCGCCAAGGGCGTCAATCCGGACCCGACCGACCGCACGACCCCCCAGGTCGCCGCGATCTGCGTCTACCCGGACATGGCCGCCGTCGCCAAGGAGGCGCTCGGCGTCTCGGGCGTGCGCGTCGCCTCCGTCGCCACCGCCTTCCCGGCCGGCCGGGCCGCGCTGCCGGTCAAGCTCGCCGACACCGCCGACGCGGTCGCCGCGGGAGCCGACGAGGTCGACATGGTCATCGACCGCGGCGCCTTCCTCTCCGGCCGGTACCTGAAGGTCTTCGAGGAGATCAAGGCCGTCAAGGAGGCCTGCCGCCGCCCCGACGGCACCTCCGCCCGCCTCAAGGTGATCTTCGAGACCGGCGAGCTCGCGACGTACGACAACATCCGCCGCGCCTCCTGGCTCGGCATGCTCGCCGGCGCCGACTTCATCAAGACCTCCACGGGCAAGGTCGCGGTCAACGCCACCCCGGCCAACACCCTCCTGATGCTGGAGGCGGTGCGCGACTTCCGCACCGCCACGGGCGTCCAGGTCGGCGTCAAGCCCGCCGGCGGCATCCGCACCTCCAAGGACGCCATCAAGTTCCTGGTCATCGTCAACGAGACCGTGGGCGAAGAGTGGCTGAGCAACGAGTGGTTCCGTTTCGGTGCGTCCAGCCTGCTGAACGATCTGCTCATGCAGCGTCAGAAGCTGAGCACCGGCCGCTACTCCGGTCCCGACTACGTGACGGTGGACTGAGAACTCCGATGACAAAGACCAAGCAGACCCAGCAGACCCAGCCCGCCGAGCAGCAGAGGCCGGGCTCCGCCTTCGCGTACGCGCCGGCGCCGGAGTCCCGTTCCGTCGTCGACATCGCCCCCTCCTACGGCCTGTTCATCGACGGCGAGTTCGCCGACGCCGCCGACGGCAGGGTCTTCAAGACCGTCAGCCCCTCCACCGAGGAAGTCCTCGCCGAGGTCGCCCAGGCCGGCGAGGCGGATGTGGACCGGGCCGTCAGGGCCGCCCGCAAGGCGTTCGAGTCCTGGTCGGCGCTGCCCGGCTCCGAGCGCGCCAAGTACCTGTTCCGCATCGCCCGGATCATCCAGGAGCGCTCGCGCGAACTGGCCGTCCTGGAGACGCTGGACAACGGCAAGCCGATCAAGGAGACCCGCGACGCGGACCTCCCGCTGGTCGCCGCGCACTTCTTCTACTACGCCGGCTGGGCCGACAAGCTGTCGCACGCCGGCTACGGTCCGAACCCCCGCCCGCTGGGCGTGGCCGGCCAGGTCATCCCCTGGAACTTCCCGCTGCTGATGCTGGCGTGGAAGATCGCCCCGGCCCTGGCCACCGGCAACACGGTCGTGCTCAAGCCGGCCGAGACCACCCCGCTGTCCGCGCTCTTCTTCGCCGACATCTGCCGTCAGGCGGGCCTGCCCAAGGGCGTCGTCAACATCCTGCCCGGCTACGGGGACGCCGGCGCCGCGCTGGTCGCGCACGAGGGCGTCTCCAAGGTCGCCTTCACCGGCTCCACCGCCGTGGGCAAGCAGATCGCCCGTACCGTCGCCGGTACGAAGAAGAAGGTCACCCTGGAGCTGGGCGGCAAGGGCGCGAACATCGTCTTCGACGACGCGCCGATCGACCAGGCCGTCGAGGGCATCGTCAACGGCATCTTCTTCAACCAGGGCCAGGTCTGCTGCGCCGGTTCGCGCCTGCTGATCCAGGAGTCGGTCGCGGACGAGGTGCTGGACGCGCTCAAGCGCCGGCTGTCCACGCTGCGCGTCGGTGACCCGCTGGACAAGAACACCGACATCGGCGCCATCAACTCCGCGGAGCAGCTGGCCCGGATCACCGCGCTCGCCGAGGCCGGCGAGGCCGAGGGCGCCGAGCGCTGGTCACCCGCCTGCGAGCTGCCGTCCGCGGGCTACTGGTTCGCGCCGACGCTCTTCACCGGGGTCACCCAGGCACACCGCATCGCCCGCGAGGAGATCTTCGGCCCGGTGTTGTCGGTGCTGACCTTCCGCACCCCGGCCGAGGCCGTGGAGAAGGCCAACAACACCCCCTACGGCCTGTCGGCCGGTATCTGGACGGAGAAGGGTTCGCGCATCCTGTCGGTCGCGAACCAGCTCCGCGCCGGCGTGGTGTGGGCCAACACGTTCAACAAGTTCGACCCGACCTCGCCCTTCGGCGGCTACAAGGAGTCGGGCTTCGGTCGCGAGGGCGGCCGCCACGGTCTGGAGGCGTACCTCGATGTCTGACGCAAGGCTCTCCGTCTTCAAGACCTACAAGCTGTTCGTCGGGGGCAAGTTCCCCCGCAGCGAGAGCGGGCGGGTGTACGAGGTGACCGACTCCAAGGGCAGGTGGCTCGCCAACGCCCCGCAGTCCTCCCGCAAGGACGCCCGTGACGCGGTGTCCGCCGCCCGCAAGGCCTTCGCCGGCTGGTCGGGCGCGACCGCGTACAACCGGGGGCAGATCCTCTACCGCATCGCGGAGATGCTGGAGGGCCGCCGGGAGCAGTTCGTCCGCGAGGTCGGCGAGGCCGAGGGGCTGTCGAAGTCCAAGGCGGCCGCCGTGGTGGACGCCGCGATCGACCGCTGGGTCTGGTACGCGGGCTGGACCGACAAGATCGCCCAGATCGTGGGCGGCGCCAACCCGGTCGCGGGGCCGTACTTCAACCTGTCGAGCCCGGAGCCGACCGGTGTGGTCGCGGTCGTCGCGCCGCAGGAGTCGTCCTTCCTGGGCCTGGTCTCGGTGGTCGCCCCGGTGATCGCCACCGGCAACACCGCGGTCGTGGTGACCAGTGAGAAGGCCCCGCTGCCCGCGCTGTCGCTGGGCGAGGTGCTGGCCACCTCGGACCTGCCGGGCGGTGTCGTCAACATCCTGTCCGGCCGCACCTCCGAGGTCGCTCCGACGCTGGCCGCGCACATGGACGTCAACGCCCTGGACCTGGCGGGGACGGTGGACGACGCCGGTCTGGCCAGGGAGCTGGAGATCGCCGCCGCGGACAACCTCAAGCGGGTGCTGCGTCCACAGGCTGTGGACTGGGTGGCCGAGCCCGGAACGGACCGCATGACGGCCTTCCTGGAGACCAAGACGGTCTGGCACCCCGCGGGTGCCGGCGCGTCCTCGGGCTCCGCGTACTGACCCGGTTCCCCGGCGGCCCGTCCCGCCGCCGGGGGACCGGCATCGCCCGCACGACCCGGCGGCGGGCCCCCGCGACAGATGTGTCCCCGCGGGGGCCCGCCGCCGTACGCGTTCCGGAGCCGTCAGCGACCCTGGAGCGTCCTGACCGCGTCCCCGAGCAGCGGCAGGTCGGCGACCGTGCGGCTGTCGGCGACGGGCTTGGTGACGTCGGCGGTGGAGACCGGCTTGAAGTCGGCCACCTGCGAACCCACCGCGTTGTCCAGGGGGTTGACGCTGGTCTGCGCGAACGGGTTGACCGGGAGATGGTTCACCGTGCCGATCAGGGCCGACGTCGCCTCCCGACCGGCCTTGGCGGCCGTCGCCGATCCTTCGCTCTGGGCGTCCGCGTGCGCCGCCCCCGCCGAGGCGACGGCCGCGAGGGACGACACCGTGAGGACGGCGGCGCGGAGAAGCGTGCGGGAGAACTGCGGCATCAAGATCCACCTGCCTGGTCGCCGGTCCGCGCACGGGGCCCGTCCGGGCTGCCCGGCAGTCGTTCCCGTACGCGACAATGACGTCACGTACCGTATTCGGTTGAACATCACGCTTCCAAAGCATGTCCCGGTGGGTCACTCCAAAGGTGTAATGCCGCACACTGGTGTCCCGTGAGCTCCCACCCTCCCGCCACCCGCGTGATCCTGCTGACCGGCCCCTCCGGGTCCGGCAAGTCCTCGCTCGCCGCCCGTGCCGGGCTGCCGGTCCTGCGTCTGGACGACTTCTACAAGGAGGGCGACGACCCGACCCTCCCGATGCTGCCGAGCGGCATCGGCGCCGACTGGGACTCACCGCTCTCCTGGAACGCCGACGCGGCCGTCGCCGCCGTGGCCGAGCTCTGCGCCAAGGGCAGCACCGCCGTCCCGGTGTACGAGATCTCCTCCAGCTCTGTCACCGGCCACACGGAGGTCGGCCTGGGCGGAGCCCCGCTCTTCATCGCGGAGGGCATCTTCGCCGCCGACATCGTCGCGCGCTGCGCCGAACTCGGCGTGCTCGCCGACGCGCTGTGCCTGAGCCGCGGCGCGGTCACCACCGCCCGCCGCCGCTTCGTCCGGGACCTGCGCGAGGGCCGGAAGTCGCTGTCCTTCCTGCTGCGCCGGGGCTGGCACCTGATGCGGGCCGAGCGGGACATCGTCGCCCGGCACGCGGCGCTCGGGGCGCATGTGTGCGACCGCGACGAGGCGCTGGAACGGATCGGTCGCGCCCATTTCGCGCCTTCCGCCGTTCAGGTCTGAACGAAACGGCGCGCGCGTCCGTAAGGACATGCGTGAGGGAGCGGTGCGCGCGGACCCCCCGCTGCGCGCGACCGCTCCCTCTTGCATCCCCCGGATCCCCCCGGATCCCCCGGATCCCCCCGTTTCCCCGATCCCCCGGTTCCCCCGTTCCCCCCCGGCGTCAGGCCACCAGCTCGCCGAACGCCGCCTCCTCGTCGACGCCCGCGCTGAGCGTCTCGTCCTCGCGCAGCCGGCGCAGGGAGCGCCAGATGCTGCTCTTCACCGTGCCGACGCTGATGCCGAGGATCTCGGCGATCTCCGGGTCGGTGCGGCCCTCGTAGTAACGGAGCACCAGCATCGTGCGCTGCGGCTCCGGGAGCTTGGCGAGCGCCTGCCACAGCACGGCCCGCAGTTCGGTGCCGCGCATCGCGTCCGTCTCGCCCGCCGTCTCCGGCAGCTCCTCGGTCGGGTACTCGTTGAGCTTGCGGCGCCGCCAGGCGCTGATGTGCAGGTTGGTCATCGTCCGGCGCAGGTAGCCGCCGACCGCGGCCTTGTCACTGATCCGGTCCCACGCCCGGTAGGTCGAGAACAGCGCGCTCTGCAGCAGGTCCTCGGCCTCGTAGCGATCGCCGGTCAGGTGGTAGGCGGTCGCGTACAGAGAGGCCCGGCGCTCCTGGACGTAGGCGGTGAAGTCCGCCTCCGCCGTGAAGCACCGCTCCCCCGGGATCTCCCGGGCCCCCGTGGCCTCTCCGTAGGCGACACCCCCGTGCCCCCCGTCTCCCCCGTGACCGCCCTCGATCGCCGTGATGTACGGCGGACGGTTGCGGACCACCTGACGCCCGGTGCCACGAGCGCACCCCCGCCCGCCCGTGGCACCGGACTTCTCGACACCCCGGCCCGCGGTGTGCAGGCGCGGCTGAAGGACTGCGGTGGTCGTCGTGCTGTGCAGTGCGTTCATTTCGCGCCCCCCGTGGGTGGAGCCGGCCTGGTCTTCGTACCCGTCCGGCGGGGGCCGCCCCGGTGGGCGTCCCCGTCGATGACCAATAGCCTGCCGTGCCAGTTTCATGGCGCTGTCCGCCAAGTGTCACAGGCCCGTCACAGACGACGGCGGTACCTTCCGCACCCCCTCTTGGGAGAGAATGCCGACGTGCCTTTCCTGTTGCTGATCGAGGACGACGACGCCATCCGAGCGAGCCTCGAACTCGCCCTGTCGCGCCAGGGCCACCGTGTGGTGGCCGCGGCGACGGGCGAGGACGGGCTGAAACTGCTGCGTGAGCAGCGGCCGGACCTGATCGTGCTGGACGTGATGCTCCCGGGCATCGACGGCTTCGAGGTGTGCCGCCGCATCCGGCGCACCGACCAGCTGCCGATCATCCTGCTCACCGCGCGCAGCGACGACATCGACGTCGTGGTGGGACTGGAGTCCGGGGCGGACGACTACGTGGTCAAGCCCATCCAGCCGCGCGTGCTGGACGCCCGCATCCGCGCGGTGCTGCGCCGGGGCGAGCGGGACAGCTCCGACTCGGCCGCCTTCGGCAGCATCGTCATCGACCGCTCGGCGATGACCGTCACGAAGAACGGCGAGGATCTGCAGCTCACCCCGACCGAGCTGCGGCTGCTGCTGGAGCTGAGCCGCCGTCCCGGGCAGGCCCTGTCGCGCCAGCAGTTGCTGCGCCTGGTGTGGGAGCACGACTACCTGGGCGACTCGCGCCTGGTGGACGCCTGTGTGCAGCGGCTGCGCGCGAAGATCGAGGACGTGCCGTCGTCGCCGACCCTGATCCGTACCGTGCGAGGCGTCGGGTACCGCCTGGACGCGCCGGCGTGAACCCACCGCACCACGACGACACGGCCGGTGACACCGAGACGGATCAGCGGCTGGGCGGCTGGAGGTCACGGCTGCTGCGGCTGACCAGCCTGCGCCTGCGGCTGGTCGCCGTGTTCGCCGCGGTCGCCCTGGCGGCCGCCGTCTCCGCCTCCGGCATCGCGTACTGGCTCAACCGCGACGCCGTGCTGACCCGTGCCCAGAACGCCGCGCTCAACGACTTCCGGGCCTCGATGACCCGCAACGCGGGCTCGCTGCCGCGGTATCCGTCCTGCGACAAACTGGCCGACGCCGCACGCAGCATCGGCACCAGCACCCAGAGCTACCAGGTGCTGCTGATCGGCACCGGGCCGGACGGCGAGCGCTGCGCGACCAAGTCGCAGAGCGACGGGTTCTCGCTGGACGCGGTCCCCCCGGCCCTGCGCAAGGCCGTCAGCAAGCGCAACCCCAAGGCGGGCGACCCGGCCCAGTACCACCTGTACTGGCAGCGGGTCACCCTCAACGGGCAGCCGTACCTGGTGGGCGGGGCCAAGGTCATCGGCGGCGGCCCGACCGGCTACATGTTCAAGTCGCTGGAGGCCGAGCGGAAGGACCTCAACTCGCTCGCCTGGTCGCTCGGCATCGCCACCGCCCTCGCCCTGATCGGGGCGGCACTGCTGGCGCAGGCCGCGGCCTCCACCGTGCTGCGGCCCGTGGCCCGGCTCGGCGAGGCCGCCAGGAGGCTCGGCGACGGCAAGCTCGACACCCGTCTCCGGGTCACCGGCACCGACGAACTCGCCGAGCTGTCACGGACGTTCAACCGCACCGCGGAGCGGCTGGAACGGCGCGTCGACGAGCTCAGCCAGCGCGAGGCCTCCAGCCGCCGCTTCGTCGCCGACATGTCGCACGAGCTGCGGACCCCGCTGACCGCCATCACCGCGGTGGCCGAGGTGCTCGAGGACGAGGCGGACTCCCTCGACCCGATGATCGCCCCGGCGGTACGGCTGGTGGTGAGCGAGACCAGGCGGCTGGGCGAGCTGGTGGAGAACCTGATGGAGGTCACCCGCTTCGACGCGGGCACCGCGCGCCTGGTCCTGGACGACGTCGACGTCTCCGACCTGGTCACCGCCTGCATCGACACCCGCGCGTGGCTGGACGCGGTGGAGCTGGACGCGCCCCGCGGCATCATCGCGCTGCTCGACCCTCGGCGCATGGACGTGATCCTCGCCAACCTGATCGGCAACGCCCTCAAGCACGGCGGCTCACCGGTGCGGGTCAAGGTGCGGCAGGACGGCGACGAGCTCGTGGTCGAGGTCGCCGACAACGGCCCCGGCATCCCCGAGGACGTGCTGCCGCACGTGTTCGACCGGTTCTTCAAGGCCGACGCCTCCCGGGCGCGTTCCGAGGGCAGCGGTCTCGGCCTGTCCATCGCCCTGGAGAACGCGCACATCCACGGCGGCGAGATCACCGCGGCCAACAACCCGGGCGGTGGCGCGGTGTTCACGCTGCGACTGCCGATGCGCACCGGGGCGGGCCAGGCACCCGACACCGAGGAAGGGAACGAGAGCAAGTGACGCAGCCGTCCCGGGGCGCCGCCCCGGACGCCCCGCGCCTCCCGTCCGCGGGTACCGCCCGTCGCCGGCGCGCCGCCCTCCTGACCGTGCTCGGTACCGTCCTGCTGGCCGGTTGCGGCATCCGTACCACCTCGGTGCCGGTGGACGCCGGACCGGCGCCCTCCAGGGTGTCCTGCGCGGTGCCGGACGAGGAGGCGACCGCCCCGGCCACGGCCTCGGCATCGCCGCAGGGCTCGACCGCCCGGGTGTACCTGGTGTGCAGCGCCCAGGTGGCCGGCGTGAACCGCACGGTGCGGGCCGTGGGGCTGGACCAGTCGGCGATGGCCGTGCTGCTCCTGCGCGAACTGCAGCGCAAGCCGCGCGGCGGAGAGTCCGCGGCCGGTTTCACCACGGCCGTGCAGGGCGATCTGGCCGTGGAAGGGCCGCGCCGCGGCGACCCCCGCGGGTCGCTCCGGCTCAGCGCCCCGCTGGGCGACCTGCCGCCGTTCGCGCTCGCCCAACTGGTGTGCACCTACGCGGGTTCGGCCGCGGTGTCCGAGGGCGGCGGCGTGCTCCTGGGCGGCTCGGACGACACCCCGGTACGCCGCTTCACCTGCACCGGCGACCTGCGCACCGATCCCGAGGCCGCGGAAACCGCTGGAACCGCCGTGAAATGACAGGCGTCCTTCCAGGCGTGCGGCGCGACGGCTCTCTCCCGAAACTGCGCGCGGTGGGCCTGATACTCGCCGCGGTCCATTTGGCTCTGGTGGGGTGGCTGATGCTGCGCCCGCAGTACGTGCCGTGGGTGGACGCCCCGAACCTGCGCCCGCTCGCCTCCATTCGCGCCGACCTCGCCCTCGGACCCGCCGTGGCGGCCCGCCGGATCGGCGCGGGGCTGGCGCTGCTGGCACCGCTGGGCGTGCTGCTGCCGATGGCCGGCGGCCGGGTACGGGTCTCGGCCCCGGGCTCCTTCGCCCGCACGGTCTTCGCGGGGCTGATGATCTCGCTGGCCCTGGAGTTCGTGCAGACCGGCGTCCCGGGCCAGATCTTCGATGTCGACGCCCTGCTGCTCAACACGGCGGGCGTCGCCCTGGCCCACCTCGCGGTGGTGCCCGCCGCCCGCGCGTGGGCACGCCGGCGCAGCGTCCGCCGGGAGAACCGCGCGCCGACCGGCCCTCAGGGGCGGACCCCGAGGATTCCCAGGGTCGGGATCGCTCCGTAGAGCGACGATTCGCGGCGGTATGCGCCCGTACGGTGAAGTCATCGGCCGGAGAGACCGGCCGGGACCTCCCGAAGGAGCAACCGCCATGTCCGCACTGGTCCGCCCCCGTCACGGCCGGATGATCGCCGGAGTCTGCGCCGGCCTCGCAGACCGGTACGGCACCTCCGCCACCACGATGCGCGTGATCTTCCTGCTGTCCTGCCTGCTGCCCGGACCGCAGTTCCTGCTCTACCTCGCGCTGTGGCTGCTGCTGCCGGACGAGGGGCGCAAGTCCTCCGCCATATGAGGCCGGGATCGCGGGGTCGCGCGACCCCGCGATCCCGGGAGGCCACGAGCCGGCGACGCCGACGGGCCGCCATGCCGACGGGCCGCACCCCGAAAGGGTGCGGCCCGTCCGCCGTTCGCGCGCGGGGCGCTCAGCCGCCGATCGGCAGGCCCTGCAGCGGGAGCTGACCGAGCGGCAGCTGGCCGCCGACCGGCAGGCCGCCGAGCAGGGTGCTCAGGCCCTGGGGGGCGTTCTGCACCCCGGGGACCAGGTTGGTGGACTTCGGCAGGCCGCTGGTGACGGCGTCGACGGGGACCGACTTCGCCACGTTGGCGACCGGGACGGACGCCGGCAGGGTCGAGGCGTTCGGCAGGCCCAGGTTGGTGTCCGTCGGAGCGGCGGAGGCGACGCCGGCGGCGGCCCCGACGAAGGCCACGCCCAGCGCGGCGGCACCGAGAGTCTTGACGGTTCCGGTCTTCATGGTTGCGATCCTCGTGATGGGGGATGGTGCGTCCGCCGCGGCACACACGGAACGTGTTCGCGGGATTTCGGAACGTATCGACGGGACGCGGGGCGGTGCAAGCGGCCGCGCGCCGCCGCCCCGCACCCGGTCCGGCCCGCACCGGGGCGGCGGGCCGGGCCCTGCCTCAGCCCTCTTCCGGCAAGGAATCGCTGGCCACGGTGGTGCCGGCGGCCGTCTGGCGGAACAGCCACTCGGCCTTCAGCTCCGAGTATCCGGGCTTGATCACGTCATTGATCATCGCGAGACGTTCACCGAAAGGGATGAAGGCGGACTTCATCGCGTTGACCGTGAACCACTGCATGTCGTCGAGCGTGTAGCCGAAGGCGGCCACCAGTTCGGCGAACTCGCGGCTCATGCTCGTGCCGCTCATCAGGCGGTTGTCGGTGTTGACCGTGACCCGGAAGTGCAGCCGGCGCAGCAGCCCGATGGGGTGCTCGCCGTACGAGGCGGCCGCGCCGGTCTGCAGGTTGGAGGTGGGGCACATCTCCAGCGGGATGCGCTTGTCGCGCACATAGTTGGCGAGCCGCCCGAGGGAGACCGTGCCGTCGTCCGCGACCTCGATGTCGTCGATGATGCGCACGCCGTGGCCGAGCCGGTCGGCGCCGCACCACTGCAGGGCCTGCCAGATGGAGGGCAGACCGAAGGCCTCGCCGGCGTGGATGGTGAAGTGGAAGTTCTCCCGCTTCAGGTACTCGAAGGCGTCCAGGTGGCGGGTGGGCGGGAAGCCCGCCTCGGCGCCCGCGATGTCGAAGCCCACGACCCCGCGGTCGCGGTAGCGGTTGGCCAGCTCGGCGATCTCCTGCGAGCGGGCGGCGTGCCGCATCGCGGTGAGCAGGGCGCCCACCCGGATCCGGCCGCCCGCCTCGCGGGCCCGCCGTTCGCCTTCGCGGAAGCCCTCGTTGACGGCCTCGACGACCTCGTCCAGGGAGAGCCCCTCCTCGACGTGGAGTTCGGGGGCGTAGCGCACCTCGGCGTAGACGACGCCGTCCGCCGCGAGGTCCTCGGCGCACTCGGCGGCGACCCGGGTGAGCGCGTCGCGGCTCTGCATGACGCCGACCGTGTGCGAGAACGTCTCCAGATAGCGCTCCAGCGAACCGGAGTCGGCGGCCTCGCGGAACCAGGTGCCGAGCTTGTCCGGGTCGGTCTCCGGCAGGCCGTCGTACCCCGACGCGCGGGCCAGGTCGACGACGGTTCCGGGGCGCACGCCGCCGTCGAGGTGATCATGGAGCAGCACCTTCGGCGCTCGGCGGATCTGCTCGGGCGTGGGGGTCGCCCCCGCCGCGCCCGCGGGGAAGGGGAGCGTGCTTGAGCTCGTCATTTCCGAAACATACCCCCTACGCGCGTAGAACTCTTGGACGATGCCGAATATTGACCTCCCGGCCAGGTCGTGCACACCTCCTCGTCTGCCATGGTTACGCCATGGCTTCGCAAGCTTTACCGGTGCGTGGTGCGCGGTTGGGGAAGAGAGTGACACCGGGTCTGAACCCGGCGGCACGGCGGGAGTCGGACGACGAGGCGGTCCGTGCCGCCGTGCTGCTGCTGCCCGGGGGCAGTGCGCTGAGCACCCGGCGGCGCTCACCCGTGGCCGCCGCCGCGATGATGCCGCTCGCCCGCAGGCTGGTGCGGGCGGCGGGACGCGGCGAGGGCCTGGCCGTGCACGTCGTGCACTACCGCTTCCGGGGCTGGAACGGCGGCCACGCCCATCCGGCCGAGGACGCGCAGTGGGCGGTCGACGAGGTCGTCAGCCGTTACGGCGACGTGCCGGTGTCGCTCGTCGGCATGGACATGGGCGGCCGCGCCGCGCTGCACGCCGCGGGCCACCAGGCGGTCAACTCGGCGGTCGCCATAGCCCCGTGGCTACCGGACGCCCCGGAGCCCGATCCGGTGAAGCAGCTGATAGGCCGCCAGGTCCTGATCGTGCACGGGACGAACGACGACTCCACCGACCCCGACCTCTCCTACCGGCTGGCCGAGCGCGTGAAGAAGGTCAACCGGGACGTGTGCCGCTTCGAGGTGCACTCCGACGGGCACCTGCTCCACGACCACCGCTCCGAAGTCTCCGCCCTGACCGTGGACTTCGTCCTCGGGACGCTCCTGGGACGGTCCTTCGCCCGCCCCGTCGCCGACGCGCTGGCCGCTCCTCCCCCGCTCGGCCTGCGCATGCCGCTGGCCTCGGGCTTCGGGCGCGGCGCCCACCCGCGCTGAGCGCGGGGCCGTGGCCCGGGGACACCGTGCCGTACGGGCGTACGGTGGGTGTCAGTGGTGTGCCGCAGCATGGAGGCAGCCAACCGGAAGGGGCAGAAGGGCGAAGGCCGGGGCGACGGGAGCGGACCGTCGAACGGCACGGACCAGCAGCGAGGAACCGAGGTGCGTCAGTCATGTGTGTGCACCAGCCGCCGTGCCCGGCGGCGGACGCTCCCGACCGTGAGGCCGCCCGCGTGGTGATATCCCACGGCGACCAGGGGTGGAGCCTGCTGTGCAACGGCGTCCTGCTCTTCGAGGACACCGGCGAGATACTGCCCGACGGCCGGGTGGTGACACCGCACCGGCCGACGGACCACCTCGTCAGTCCGGGATGAGCTGACCGCGCCTGCCCAGCAGGAACTTCTTGAACGCGGCGACGGGCGCGGTGTCGGGGTGGCCGGCGAGCCATGCCACGCCGATCTCGCGCACCGCGCGCGGCGCGGTCACGGACAGCTCCACGACCCCCGGGCGCGGAACGAGCGGGGGCGGCAGCAACGCCACCCCGAGCCCGGCGGCGACCAGGCCGCGCAGGGTCTCCGCCTCCTCCCCCTCGAAGGCCACCCGCGGGGTGAAGCCCGCCTCGGCGCACAGGGCGTCGGTGATGCGGCGCAGCCCGTAGCCGGGCTCCAGGCTCACGAACAGCTCGCCGGACGCCTCCGCGAGCCGCACCCGGCGGCGGGAGGCGAGCCGGTGGTCGGCGGGGACGACCAGGCACAGCCGCTGCTCGTCGAGCCGGCGGCCCACCAGGTCGGGGGCGTCCGGCACCGGTGAGGTCAGGCAGAGGTCCAGCTCACCCGCGCGCAACCCGGAGAGCATGGCCTCTCCGTGGTTCTGCGCGAGCTGGAACCGGATCCGCGGATGGTCGGCGCGGAAGGCCCGCAGCAGGGCCGGTACGGTCTCCGGACCGAGCGTGTGGAGGAAGCCGAAGGCGACCCGTCCCGACTGCGGGTCGGCGTCGGCCCGTACGGACTCGGCCGAGCGCTCGACCTCGCCCAGCGCCCGCTCCACCGAGGCCAGGAAGCCGCGTCCCGCGGGGGTGAGCGAGACCGTACGCCCCTGCCGGGCGAAGAGCGTGACGCCCAGGTCGAGTTCGAGCCGCACCATGGCCCGGCTGAGCGTGGACTGCGGAACGCCCAGCTCGCGCGCCGCCCGCGTGACGTGCTCGTGCCGTGCCACGGCGGCGAATTGGGCGAGCCGGGGCGCCAGCACCGTCGCCCAGGAGGCGCTGTCCAGCTCCGCGCGTATGTCTGTTGCGTCACGGGAGGGTGACACCGGTGCCTCCGACCTCGGTTCATGCGCCATGGGAACAATTATGGCGAGTCCGTGCATTGGACGCATGAAACGCCCCGTGCCTACGTTGGGGACATGCCTTCCGCCGATACAGAGGCGTCCACCGTGACACGGCCGGGCGCCTCCACCGCCGCCACGCTCCGCCCGGGTGAACCGGGATACCGCCGCGCCAACATGGCGCTGTTCGCCGCCGGTCTCGCCACCTTCGCCCTCCTCTACTCCACGCAGGCCCTGCTGCCGGCGCTCTCGGCGGGCCTGTCACTGAGCCCGGCCCAGGCCAGCCTCACCGTCTCGGCCACCACCGCCGCGCTGGCGCTGGCCCTGCTGCCGGTGAGCGCGCTGAGCGAACGGTACGGCCGCACGGCGGTCATGACGGCGTCGGTCTTCAGCGCCTCGGCGCTGGCCCTGGTCATCCCCTTCGCTCCGGACCTCACGACCCTGGTCGTGCTGCGCGCGGTGCAGGGTGTGGCCCTGGCCGGGCTTCCGGCGACGGCGATGGCCTACCTCGGCGAGGAGATCCACCCCAAGGCGGTCGCCTCCGCGATCGGCCTGTACGTGGCGGGCAACAGCATCGGCGGCATGAGCTCCCGCGTCCTGACCGGGGCCGTGGCGCAGGCCTTCGGCTGGCGCGCCGCACTGCTCGCCGCGGGCCTCATGGCGCTGCTGTGCGCGGTCGCCTTCCGGCTGCTCATCCCCACCGCCCGCAATTTCCGCCCCGGGCCGGTCAATCCCGCCGCCCTCCGGCGCACGGTGACCGGCCACCTGGGCACCCCGCTGCTGCGCCGGCTCTACCTGATCGGGCTGCTCTTCATGGCGGTCTTCGGCGCCGTCTACAACGTGCTGGGCTACCGGCTCGCCGACGAGCCGTTCGGTCTCTCGCAGACCGCGATCGGCCTGATCTTCCTGGTCTACCTGGTCGGCACCGGCGCCTCCGCGGCCTCCGGCGTCCTGCACGCCCGCCTCGGGCGTCGCGGAGCCCTGTACGTCGCCGTGGTGCTGGCCGGGGGCGGGCTGCTGCTCAGCCTCGCCGACTCCCTCGCGGCCGTGCTGACCGGTCTGGTCCTCATCACCGCCGGCTTCTTCACCGGGCACGCCATCGCCTCCGGCGCGGTGAGCCGTACCGCCACCACCGGGCGCGCCCAGGCCGCCGCGCTCTACCTGACCGCGTATTACATCGGCAACAGCCTCGGCGGCACCTTCGGCGCCTCCGCCTTCCACGCCGCGGGCTGGGACGGCACCGTCGCCCTCTGCCTGGGGGCGGTCCTCGGCGTCGCGGGGATCACCGTGTACGCCACCCGGCGCGCGGCCACGGCCCGCCGGCGCACCGTCCCCGCCGGACGCCCGGCATGACGAACGGCGGACGGGACCGGTGGGCGTCCACCGGTCCCGTCCGCCGTCCGATCCGCGGGGCGACCCGCGGCACGACCCGTGCTCAGGCGATGCGGTCCAACACGATCGGGTCCGGCGTGAACGCCGTGCCCGCCGGGGAGATCTCGACGCCGCCGGCGAGGGCCGCCAGGGCGTAGTCGAACTTCTCCGGGGTGTCGGTGTGCAGGGTCAGCAGCGGCTGGCCCTGCGTGACCTCGGCGCCCGGCTTGGCGTGGATCTCGATGCCCGCGCCGGCCTGCACCGGGTCCTCCTTGCGCGCGCGGCCGGCGCCCAGGCGCCAGGCGGCGACACCGACGCCGTACGCGTCGAGGCCGGTGAGGACACCGGACCGGTCGGCCGTGACGACGTGCCGCTCGCGCGCCACGGGCAGCGGAGCGTCCGGATCGCCGCCCTGCGCCGCGATCATGCGGCGCCACACGTCCATGGCGGAGCCGTCGGCGAGCACCTTGGCCGGGTCGGCGTCCCTCAGGCCCGCCGCGTCCAGCATCTCGCGGGCCAGGGCGATGGTCAGCTCCACCACGTCGGCCGGTCCGCCACCCGCCAGGACCTCGACGGACTCGCGGACCTCGAGGGCGTTGCCCGCGGTCAGGCCCAGCGGGGTGGACATGCCGGTGAGCAGGGCCACGGTCTTCACCCCGTGGTCGGTGCCCAGACCCACCATGGTGGAGGCCAGTTCCCGGGCCTGCTCCAGGTTCTTCATGAAGGCGCCGGAGCCGACCTTGACGTCGAGGACGAGCGAGCCCGTGCCCTCGGCGATCTTCTTGGACATGATCGACGAGGCGATCAGCGGGATCGCCTCGACGGTGCCGGTGACGTCGCGCAGCGCGTACAGCTTCTTGTCGGCCGGAGCGAGGCCGTCGCCGGCGGCGCAGATGACGGCGCCGGTGTCGCCCAGGACCCGCAGCATCTCCTCGTTCGAGAGCAGCGCCCGCCAGCCCGGGATCGACTCCAGCTTGTCCAGGGTGCCGCCGGTGTGGCCGAGGCCGCGGCCGGACAGCTGCGGCACGGCAGCGCCGCACGCCGCGACCACGGGCGCGAGCGGCAGGGTGATCTTGTCGCCGACGCCGCCGGTGGAGTGCTTGTCGGCGGTCGGGCGGGGCAGCGAGGAGAAGTCCATGCGCTCACCGCTGGCGATCATCGCGGCCGTCCAGCGGGCGATCTCGGCCCGGTCCATGCCGTTGAGCAGGATCGCCATCGCGAGCGCGGACATCTGCTCGTCGGCGACCTCACCCTTGGTGTAGGCGTCGATGACCCAGTCGATCTGGTCGTCGCCGAGGCGGCCGCCGTCGCGCTTGGTGCGGATGACGGAAATGGCGTCCATGGTTCACGTACCTTCTTAGCGTTTGATCAGGTCGTCCGGGCCGAACGCGTCGGGGAGCACTTCGCGCATCGTGCGGATGCCGTCGGACATCTCCACCAGCAGTTCGGGACCGCCGTGCTCCCACAGCAGCTGGCGGCAGCGGCCGCACGGCATCAGCTGGTTGCCCCCGCGGTCCACGCAGGTGAAGGCGACGAGCCGGCCGCCCCCGGTGGCGTGCAGGGCCGACACCAGCCCGCACTCGGCGCACAGGCCGAGGCCGTAGCTGGCGTTCTCCACGTTGCACGCCGAGATGACCCGCCCGTCGTCCACCAGCGCGGCCACTCCGACGGGGAAGCCGGAGTACGGGGCGTAGGCCCGGGACATGGCGTCCCGGGCCTGCGCCCGCAGGCTTTCCCAGTCGACGTCCTCGACGCCGACCGGGTCGGCTGCGTCACTCACTTGCCCTGGCCTTTTCGGTACCTCATGCCGTCAGCCTTGGGCATCCGCAGACGTTGTGCCGACAGGGAGAGCACCAGCAGGGTGACGACGTACGGCGTCGCGCCCACGAACTCGCCCGGGACCTCGTCGGTGACCAGGTACCAGACGAGCACCGCCGCACCGACGAAGAGGCTGACGCCGCCCTGCCAGAAGTTCCGCTTCCACAGCTTCCAGGCCGCGAGCAGCACCAGCAGGATCACCAGGAGCAGCAGCAGCGCGTGCACCGTCGGGCCGCCGTTGCGCAGCTGGAGCGCGTCGGAGTAGCCGAACAGGCCGGCGCCGGTGGCGAGGCCGCCGACACGCCAGTTGCCGAAGATCATCGCGGCGAGACCGATGTAGCCGCGCCCGCCGGTCTGTCCCTCGAGGTAGATGTGCGTCGGCACCATCGCCAGGAAGGCGCCGCCGAGGCCGGCGAGGCCGCCGGAGGCGATCACGGCGATGTACTTGTACAGGTACACGTTGACGCCCAGCGACTCGGCCGCGATCGGGTTCTCACCGCAGGACCGCAGACGCAGGCCGAACGAGCTGCGCCACAGCAGGAAGAAGCTGCCGACGAAGAGCAGCACCGCGACGACCGTCAGCGCGGACACGTCGGTGACCAGGCCGCCGAGGATGCCGGCGAGGTCCGAGACGAAGAACCAGCCGTGCTTCTCGATGCTCCCCAGCCAGTCCGACAGCCCCGGGATGTCGAACGACGGCAGGGAGTCGACCGGCGGGGACTGCTTGGGATTGCCGCCCTTGACCTGGGCCTCGCCGCCGCTGAACCAGAGCTTGGCGAGGTACTGCGTCGCACCGAGCGCCAGGATGTTGATGGCGACACCGGAGATGATGTGGTCGACACCGAAGGTGACGGTGGCGATCGCGTGGATCAGACCGCCCAGCGCGCCGCCGACGACACCTGCGAGGACGCCCACCCACGGGTTGGTCTGCCAGCCGGCCCATGCCCCGAAGAACGATCCGAGGATCATCATGCCCTCGAGGCCGATGTTGACCACGCCGGAGCGCTCGGACCACAGACCCGCCAGACCGGCCAGGCCGATCGGCACGGCGAGGCCGAGGGCCGCGGTGATCTGGCCCTGGGCGGTGAGCTGGTCCTGGCCGGTGATGATCCGCACCACCGACACCAGCGCGAGCGCGGCGGCGATGATCAGCAGGATCACCGGGAAGGAGAGGCGGCCCTTGCGGCCCTTGGCCCCGGCGGCCTTGGGAGCCGCGGGCGGCGGGGTCTGGGTCATCGTGGCGGTCACGCCGTCACCTCCTTCTTGGTCTTGGCCTGGGCGGCAAGTTCCTCGCCGACCTTCTGCTGCTGGCGCTTGAGGCCGTAGCGCCGGACGACCTCGTAGGCGATGACGACGCTCAGGACGATGACGCCCTGCATCACGCCGACGATCTCCTTGTCGTAGCCGTCGAACTCCAGGCGGCCCGAGCCGCGCTCCAGGAAGCCCCACAGCAGCGCGGCCAGCGCGACGCCGACCGGGTTGTTGCGGCCCAGCAGCGCCACCGAGATACCGGTGAAGCCGATGCCGGCCGGGAAGAGGTCGGAGCCGTAGGCGTGGGCGTCGTTCAGCAGGATCGGCATGCCGGTGAGGCCCGCCAGGGCGCCGGAGATCAGCATGCTGGTGATCACCATGCGCTTGACGCTGACGCCGCTCGCGGTGGCGGCGCTCTCGGAGAGTCCGACGCTGCGCAGGTCGAAGCCGAAGCGGGTGCGGCCGAGTACGAACCAGTAGCCGACGCCGATGATCACGGCGAGGACGACGAAGCCGTAGATCTGGCCGATCTCCTCGCCCATGTCGAAGTTGAACAGGTGGCCCGAGGAGGGCAGCGGCGTGGTCGACACCGAGGTCTGCGCCTTGTCGAGGTGGCCGAGCCGGCCGTCCTTGAGCAGGTAGCCGACGATGTAGGTGGCGATCGCGTTGAGCATGATCGTCGCGATGACCTCGCTGACACCGCGGGAGGTCTTCAGCAGACCCGCGATGCCGGCCCAGAAGCCGCCGACGAGCATCGCGACCACGATGATCAGCGGGATCTGCAGGACGCTCGGCAGCGTCACCGCGCCGCCGACGGCCGCGGCGAAGAAGGCACCGAGTCGGTACTGGCCCTCGACACCGATGTTGAACAGGTTCATGCGGAAGCCGACGGCGACCGCGATGCCCGCGATGTAGTACGTGGTCGCCTTGTTGATGATCTCGACCTGGCTGTCGCTCTTGAAGCCGTAGTCGAACATCGTGCCGAAGGCGCCGAAGGGCTCCTTGCCGGTGGCGAGCAGGACCAGCGCCGTGATCACGAACGCGGCCACGAGCGCCAGCACCGGGGCGGCGACGGCGAGGAGCACCCGCTCCTTGTCGATCTTCTTCATCGGTCCTCTCCCCCGTCAGCGGCGTCGCCGTCCTCGTGCACGAGGTGGCCGGCGGCCGCGCCGGTCATCGCGGAGCCCAGCTCCTCCGGGGTGATGGTGGCGGGATCGGCGTCGGCGACCAGACGGCCGCGGTACATGACGCGCAGGGTGTCGGACAGGCCGATCAGCTCGTCCAGGTCGGCGGAGATCAGCAGCACGGCCAGGCCCTCGCGGCGGGCCTCGCGGATCTGGTCCCAGATCTGCGCCTGGGCGCCGACGTCCACACCCCGGGTGGGGTGGGCGGCGATCAGCAGCTTGGGCCGGTGGCTCATCTCGCGGCCGACGATCAGCTTCTGCTGGTTGCCGCCGGACAGCGACGCGGCGGTGACCTCGATGCCGGGGGTGCGGACGTCGTACTCCCGCACGATCCGCTCCGTGTCGCGGCGGGCCGCGGCCGGGTCGAGGAAGCCGCCCTTGCTGTTGGGGCGCTCGGTGACGTGGCCGAGGATGCGGTTCTCCCAGAGCGGGGCCTCGAGCAGCAGCGCGTGCCGGTGGCGGTCCTCGGGGATGTAGCCGATGCCGTCCTCGCGGCGCTTGCGCGTCGGGAGCTTGGTGATGTCGGCGGAGCCGAGGGTGATCCGGCCGGTGTCGGGCGGGAGGATGCCCATGATCGCCTCGACCAGCTCGGCCTGGCCGTTGCCCTCGACACCGGCGATGCCCAGGACCTCGCCCTTGTGGATGGTGAACGAGATCTGGTCCAGGACGATGCGCTCGATGCCCTCCAGGTCGGTCTCCGACAGGTGCAGACCGTCGACGGTCAGCATCGGGACGTCGGTGACCGTGGACTCGCGGGTCTCGGGGGACGGCAGCTCGCTGCCGACCATCAGCTCCGCGAGCTGCTTGGGGGTGGTCGTCCTCGGGTCGGCGGAGCCGACCGTGGTGCCGCGCCGGATGACGGTGATCTCGTCGGCGACGGAGAGCACCTCGCCCAGCTTGTGGGAGATGAAGATGACGGTCAGGCCCTCGGCCTTGAGCTCGCGCAGGTTGTCGAAGAGCGCGTCGACCTCCTGCGGCACGAGGACCGCGGTCGGCTCGTCGAGGATGAGCGTACGGGCGCCGCGGAAGAGGACCTTGAGGATCTCGACGCGCTGACGGTCGGCGACCCCGAGGTCCTCCACCAGGACGTCCGGGCGCACACCGAGGCCGTAGGCGTCGGAGATCTCCTTGATCTTCGCCCGGGCCCTGCCGCCGATGCCGTAGAGCTTTTCGCTGCCGAGCACGACGTTCTCGAGGACCGTGAGGTTGTCGGCGAGCATGAAGTGCTGGTGCACCATGCCGATGCCGCGGGCGATCGCGTCGCCCGGGTCGTGGAAGGTGACCCGCTCGCCGTCGACGGTGATGGTGCCCTCGTCCGGCTTCTGCATGCCGTAGAGGATCTTCATCAGCGTCGACTTGCCGGCACCGTTCTCGCCGACGAGGGCGTGCACCGTGCCACGGCGAACCGTGATGTCGATGTCGTGGTTGGCCACGACTCCTGGAAATCGCTTGGTGATGCCGCGGAGCTCCACGGCATGGGGGCTAGGGGGGCTGGACGCGTTGATGGCGCACTCTCCTCGCGGAAAAGAGCGGGGCGGGCGGGGTGTGGCGAACGTATCGCGAGGAAAGTGCTCTACGCGCGTAGCGTTGCCAGATCCATAAGGGGGCGAGTCACAAAGGAAACCACGTGGTCGCGATCCGGGCGGAACGCAGGCGCGAGGCCCGGGAGGGGAGAGCCTGAGCTGTCCCCCACCGAGCCTCGCGACCGGTGCTCACGAGAGACCGGGCGTCACTTGACGGTCGTGTTGACCTTGATCTCGCCGTTGACGATCTTCTTCTTGGCGTCGTCCAGCTCCGACTTGATGTCGTCGATGAAGCCGCCGCTGGTGGACAGGCCCACGCCGTCCTTGGCCAGGTCGTACGCGTTGGTGCCGGAGAGCGGGGTGCCGCTCTTGACGGACTCGACCAGGTCGTAGACCGCGACGTTCACGTTCTTCAGCGCGGAGGTCAGGATCGAGTCCTTGTACTTGGCCAGACCCGGCTGCTCGTGCTGGTCGGAGTCCACGCCGATCGCCCAGGTGCCGCTCTTGCCCGCGACGGCCTCGATCGCGCCGTTGCCGGAGGAGCCGGCGGCGGCGTAGATCACGTCGATGCCGTTGTCCAGCATGCCCTGCGCGGCGGCCTTGCCCTTGGCGGGGTCGGAGAAGCCGGACAGGTCGGAGCCGCTGGTGAGGTACTGGGTGGTGACCTTCACCTTGGGGTTGGTCTCGGTGACGCCCTGGCGGAAGCCGGCCTCGAACTTGTTGATCAGCGGGATGTCCACGCCGCCGATGAAGCCGACCTTGTTGTCCTTGGTCTTCAGGGCGGCCGCGACACCGGCCAGGTAGGAGCTCTGCTCCTCGGTGAAGACGATGCTGTCGACGTTCTTGGCCTCGACGACGGAGTCGACGATGGCGAAGGTGGTCTTGGGGTACTTCGCGGCCGCGGCCTTGATCGAGTCGGCGTACGCGAAGCCCACGCCGATGACCGGGTTGTAACCCGCGTCGGCCAGGTCCTCGAGCTTCTGCTCGCGGTCGGCCTCGGTGTCGGAGGTCTTGGCGGTGAGCTCCTTGATCTCGACGCCGAAGTCCTCCTTCGCCTTGTCCAGGCCCGCGGCGGCGGAGTCATTGAACGAGTGGTCGCCACGGCCACCCACGTCGTAGGCGACACCGACCTTCAGCTTGCTGCTGCCGCTGTCGTCGCCGCCACTGTCCTTGGAGCTGCTGCCACAGGCGGTCGCGGTGAGCGCGAGAGCCGCGGAGGCTATGCCCGCGGCGGCGAACTTGGTTACCCGGCGCAAGAGGGTACCCCTTCAACTAGAAGCGCCCCGTCCGGCGCTGGCTTAACCCGGAGCTTAACGCGCGTAGATGTCAGGTAAAGGGGGGTTGGCGGCCCGTTATCGGATCGTCGCATTTCGGCCAGGTGACCCGGCCGTGTCGACCGGGTCACCCACCGTCATGCCAGCAGCGCAGCGGAGGTGAAAAGTTCGACGCCGACCTTGATCGCGCCTTCGTCGACGTCGAAGTCACCTTGATGCAGATCACGCTTTGACGTGTCCCCAACGGGCCGTACGCCCAACCTCGCCAGCGCGCCCGGAACCTGCTCCAGATACCAGGAGAAGTCCTCGCCGCCCAGGCTCTGCTCGGTGTCCTCGACGGTGTGCGCGCCGTAGCGGGCTGTCATGGCGTCGCGCAGCAGCTCGGTCGAATCCGCCTCGTTGACCACCGGGGGCACCCCGCGGTGGTACGTCAGCTCCCACTTCGCCCGGTACATGGCGGCCACCTGGTCGATCACCTCGTGGACCAGGTCGGGGGCCTCGTGCCAGGCGTTCAGGTCCAGGCAGCGGACCGTGCCCTCCAGCTCGGCGTGCTGCGGGATGACGTTGGCCGCGTGGCCGGCCTCGATACGGCCCCACACGATGCTCATCCCGGCACGGGGGTCGATCCGGCGGGCCAGCACGGCCGGCAGCTCGGTGGCCATCTTGGCGGCGGCCATCACCAGGTCGGTGGTCAGATGGGGGCGGGCCGTGTGGCCGCCCGCGCCGTCCAGGGCGAGCTCCAGCCGGTCCACGGCGGAGGTGATCGGTCCCTGCCGCAGCCCGATCCGCCCGACCTCGACCTTCGGGTCGCAGTGCAGGGCCAGGATCCGGCTCACGCCGTCCAGCGCGTTCGCCTTGATGGCGTCCAGCGCGCCACCCGGCATGACCTCCTCGGCCGGCTGGAAGACCAGCCGTACCGGACGCCTCAGCTTGCCCTCTCGCTCCAGCTCCGCCAGCACCAGTCCGGCGCCGAGCACCACCGTGGTGTGCACGTCGTGACCGCAGGCGTGTGCCCGGCCGGGCACGGTCGAGCGGTACTCCACGCGCTTGGTGTCCGGGATCGGCAGCGCGTCCAGATCGGCGCGCAGCGCCAGCCGCGGGCGCTCCGGGTCGGTGGCGCCGATGTCGCAGAGCAGCCCGGTGCCGCCGGGCATCACGCGGGGCTTGAGACCGGCCTGCTCCAGGCGGGCCTTCACCGCCGCGGTGGTACGGAACTCCTGCCGCCCCAGCTCGGGGTTCATGTGCAGGTCCCGCCGGAACGCCACGAGTTCGGCCCTGAGCCGCTCGGGCAGTACGCCCAGCAGCGCACCTTCCGGTGCGGCGGGAACCGTGGGCGCCACTGGCACGGGATTTTCGGAGGGCTCGGAGGGTTCGGAGGGTGAGTCGTTCACCTCCGACAGGCTAGACCGCATCTGTACTCCTGATCGCTACATCGCCGTAAATTCATGCCGCGCGAGGAAGAAAAACTCCCCCGTTCGGCGCGTATCCGGCTCCGTACAGGGGTATCAACCTGGTTTACCCCTCGCCACTCCATAGTGGCCCAACGATCGCCCTGCCGCGAGGCAACGCCCGGCGAGCAGCCGCGTCCGCTCAGGTGAGAGCCCCCATGGCTCCGGATCCGACCGGGTCGGGGGCGGGGCGGCGCGGGCCCAGCAGCCGCGCGTACAGGTCCAGCAGCGGCTCGCACTGGGTCTGCCAGGACCACTCGCGCAGCACGTCCCCGCGTTCGTAGGCCTTGCGGTAGCGGCGCGGATTGGTCAGCACCGCGCCGACCGCGCGCACGAAGTCGGCGGTGTCGCCGGAACGGAAGACCTCGCCGTTGCCGATCTCCAGGGTGGGCCGGGCCAGCACGCGGATGTCGCTGACGACGACGGGCAGCCGTGCGTGGGCGTACTCGAAGTAGCGGGTCGGGAGCGCAACCTGCCGGTCGGGGAGCCGGTGCTCGGGGAGCACGCCGATGTCGGCGGAGGACAGGAAGCGCGGGATCTCGGCGGGCGGCACATAGGGCAGTACGTGCAGCCGGCGGGCGACGCCGAGCGAGGCGGCGCGGTCGGCGAGGGTGCGGATCCAGGGGTCGTCCGGGTCGGGGACGACCAGGGCGGCGTGCAGGTCGTACAGCTTGGGGAGGGCGTCGACGACCGTCAGCAGACCGCGGGCGGGACCGGCGGAGCCGCTGTGCACCAGAAGCGGGACGTCCGCGGCCAGGTGGCACCGGGCACGGACGCCGGGCGGCGGCGGGGAGTGCGGCGGTTCGTACGGCGGAGTGTTGCGGGCCACCGCGGGGCGGGCGGGGAGTCCGTGGCGCTCGCGGAGGCGGTCGGCGTAGGTGTCGGCGACGGTGACCACACCGTCGGTGAGCGGCACGTAGGTGCGCTCGTGGGCGTCGCGCGCGACGGTGGCACGCCGCGTCGGCTCGGCCTTGGCGGTGGTGTCCCAGACCACCTCGACCCGGTGGCCGGTGCCCTCGGCGCGCAGCGCGGCGCGGACGGCGGTGCCCAGCGTGCGGTGGCCCAGGGCGTGCACGAGGTGCGGCCGCAGTTCGTCGAGGACCGGACCGTAGGCGATCTCCAGGTCGAGCAGGAGCGGATCGAGCCGGCGCCAGCAGCGCCTGCCGAGCAGCAGCCGGGCGGCGGTGGCGGTCGCGCCGTCGAGGAACCCGCCGGGGGCCGCGCGGCGGCGGACGGCGGCGCGGTACTGCGCCGAGCGCAGCGCCGTCCACGCCCTGCGCAGGGCGTGCCGGAACCGGGCGCCCGCGTGGACGGCCCGGGCGGCGGCCTTCACCGGTAAAGGGCGGTGGATCACGTCCAGTTCGGCCCCGCGGGAGGCCAGCAGGGCGGCGTGGGCGGCGAGCAGGGCGGTGCGGTAGGCGTACGACTCCGTGCTGCGGTAGGCGAGGGCGTGCCGCGGGCCGGGGCGGGGGCGCGTCAGGCGCCGCCGGTGGAGCGTCTCGGCGACGGTGACGCGGATCAGCCGCACCCCCTCGGGCGCGGCGTCAGGGCCCGGGCCGGGCCCCCGCCCCTCGGCGGCCCGTCCGATCAGCACGACCTCGTACCCCGCCGCCGCGGCGGCGGCGGCCACCCGGTGCGCCCGGGAGTCGCGCTCGAGCGCGCTGTCCGCGAGGACCACGACGCGCGGCGCGGACCTCGTTGTCGTTGCCATGGGGCAAGGCAACCGGGTTCGGGTGACCGCTCGGTGACGCGGATCTTGCGGACAGCGGAACGCCACCGGCCGCCGACCCGTGCGCCCTCGCGCGCCCCCGCGCTTCCGCACGCCCCGGCGCGCCCGGTTTTCCCACTTGCCGCACCTTTCGGAACCGTGGCATCGGCACCCAAACTGGTGTGACAAGGGGAAATGGGGGTGGGGCGTGTGACATCGCGATACCCGGATGCCGGGAGCACGGAGGGCGACGGGACCACAGAGGCGTACGGCACGGGGGACGGGGGTGCGGCCACGGTGCCGCCGCCCCGCCCGGCACAGGCGCCGCGGACGCCGCGGGGGGCGTCCGCGGCGGGGTACGGGGGCGAGGAGGACTGGAGCGCGTCGACGCGCTACATGTGCGCGGGCGCCCGGCTGGACGAGGGTTTCGCGCGCCGGGTGGTCCACGAGCTGCGGCACGAGCGGTATCGGGCCTGCGCCCCCTCTTACGGCGTCGATCTCGACCGGGTCGGCGTCCACGCCGAGCAGACCTTACGCGACCTGCGCAAACGGGATCTGGCGGTCGGCGCCGTCTTCCTGCTCTCGCTGCTGATCGCCCCGGTGACGACGCTCGTCCACTGGTTCGCCACCGCCTTCCTGCCCGGTGGCGGCCCGCAGGCCGCCTCGGTGGTGCCGAGGCGCCGACGCGCCGGGGAGGGCCAACGCGACCCGGCGGTCATGGCGGTGCTGCGGGCGCTGGCGGTGCAGATCGTCGTCCTGCTGGCCGCCTCCTGGCTCGGCGCGATGGTCCCGTTCTGGCCGAGCGCCGGACCGGTCGCGACCTTCCTGCTGACACTGGTGCTGCTGGTGGGCTGTCCGTGGCTGCTCACCTGGGAGCAGCGCAACGCGGCGTGGAAGGCCATACGCGAGCAGCTGACCCGCGAGGCCTTCCGGTCCCGGGGCGACGAGCCGGCCCGCGACCCGGAGGCTGCGGGGTTGCCGCAGTCCTCGGTCGGCGGGGACGCGAACCTGATCGTCTACAGCGGCTACCGCCCCTTCGTCGGAGCGGGCGACGAGGTCACCTCGTGGTCCTTCGCGATGCGGCTGACCCCCGAGGGCCACGAGCCGGGTTCGGGGCGGGAGCCGCCGCCGGTGCCCTTCGACACGGCCTCCCTGGTGCGGCGGATGGCCGACGATCTGGACGCCCTGCGGGCGGCCGCGGCCTCGCCGATGGACCGGATCCCCGGTCTGGAGGTCACGGAGAAGGTCTTCGTCCACGGCACGGAGCTGCGGCAGAACGCCCTGTTCGGCGAGGCGGTCTTCTGGCCGGGTGCCGCGGGCCTCCGGCCGCCCGAGGGCAGGCCCGCCGACCAGCTCTCCTCGGAACGCATCGAGGCCGCCCGGGGCATCGTCGACGGCCCCGTGCGGCACTGCCTGACCGCGCAGGTGCGCAGCTGGGGGACGGACCTGGTGCTGTCGGTCTTCGTCCAGATCGCGGTGAGCGGGGCGACGCTGTATCTGCAGACCGACACCCTGGTGCTGACACCGGTCCGGGAGGACTACCGGGTCGCCGACTCCGTCTCCCGTCCCGAGGAGACGGAGGAGGCCGCGCCGGGCCTCGCCGACGCGCTGCTGCTCAGCCGTTCGGTGCTGATGTCGGCGCTGGGCAACGCGTATGCGGAACTGCGCTCGCCGGCCCGGCGCGAACGCGCCCTGGAGGCGCAGCGGACGGCCATCGCCGACGACCGGCGCTACGACTTCGGGGCCCGGATCAGCCTGCGGGAGCTGGCGTCCTCGCACGCCTACCGGGACTTCTTCCAGAAGGTGGACGTCACGCGCATCGGCAAGCAGATCGAGCTGCAGATCCTCGGCACGCTCGCCGACTTCCTCGCCGAACACGGCCTTGACCGGGGAGATCTGACACAGCACCGGAACGTCATCCTCAACCAGGGGATCATGATGACCGGCGGTTCCATGAGCGGCAGCATCGCGGCGGGCTCCGGTGCCGCGGCGATCTCCACCGGCGGCCGGCAGCCGCCCGCCGGCACGGGCACCGAGGGGAGCGCGAAGTGACCGCCTCGGATCCGGCCCCGCAGATCAACCACGGCATCGTGATCGGGGGCGACGCCAAGGTCAGCGACTCGGCCCTCGCCGCCGGACGCGGAGCGACCGCCCGCAAGGACGGCACGCCCGGAACGGACGCGGGGGCGACACGCGCCGCGCTCGCCGCGATCGGCGAACTGCGGCGGCGCCTGGATGCGTTGGAGGGCACCGAGGCGGCCCGGGCCCGGGAGGAGGCCGACGCCCTGGCGGAGGAGCTCACGGCGGACGGTGTGGACGGGGGCCGGGTGGGCGAGCGGCTGAACCGGTTGCGGTCGCTCGTCGGCGACGCCACCGCGCTGACCGGGCTCGTCACCGCGGTCCACGAGAGCGTGCGGGCGATCAGCGGTGGCTGAACGCGTGCGGCTCGGGTTGCGGATGGCGATGGCCCTCGGCTGCACGGCGCTGGCCGTTGCCTGCTCGCTGCCCGGCGACGGCAAGGGGGCGGACAAGGCCCCCGAAGGTCCCCGTACGACAGCCGTGTTCACCCCGCACGAGCCGGTGAACGCGGCCAGGCTGCGGCAGGTCGCCGAGCTCATGCGGCAACGCGCCGAGGGCATCGGCTTCGAGGACGTCACCGCGAAGGCGGACGCCGGACGGGTCACGGTGTCCCTGCGGGGCGGCAGCTCACGGGAACTCGCCTCACTCGGGAAACCGGCGGTCCTGGTCTTCCGTCCGGTCGTGCTGCTGGAACCCTCCGGGGCCGGCTCGCCCGCCCCGCGGACCGGCTCGGGCTCCGGCGGGTCCGGCGGGTCCGGCGGCTTTGCGCGGTCCAGAGCGGAGTACTCCGCTCTGGACTGCTCGAAGCCCGCCCAGCGGGTCGACCACCAGAAGGGCGGCGCACGATGGGCCGTGGCCTGCGCCGAGCGGGCCGAGGCCGGGGCGTGGACGAAGTATCTGCTGGAACCGGTCGCGCTGAGCGGCACCGATATCAGCGACGCGGAGGCCGGGCTCGACACGCAGAACGGCAGCGGGTGGCAGATCCGGCTGACCTTCGACGGCAGCGGCGCGCGCAGGTTCGCCGAGGTGACCGCGCGCCTCGCCGCACAGCTGAGCCCGGCCAACCAGTTCGCGATGGTGCTGGACGGAACGGTGCTGTCGGCGCCCCTGGTGAGTTCGCCGATCACGGGCGGCACCGCCGTCATCACGGGCAACTACACCCGGGACTCGGCCGCCCGGCTCGCCGCTCAGTTGGGCAGCGGCAGTCTGCCGACGGAGATGGACCTCGCGTCCGTCACGCGCTGACCCGCCGCCGCGGGCCGGCGCGGCGGGCCGGCGCGCGCCGGCGCGGTCAGGACACCGGGGCCGCGCCCGAGGCGGCCGAGGCCAGGCCGTGCAGGTCGCGGGCGCTGCCCGTGATCCCGGAGAGGAAGCTCTGGGCCCGTGGCGAGGCATGGTCGGTCAGCCACTCCGGATCGACGTCGCACACCGTGATCTTGACGCCGGTGCCCTCCAGGGCGAGCGGCAGCGTGTGGACGACCGTGGAAGGAAAGCTCAGCACCGTGTGGCCGATCGGGCCGCGGCGGGCGATGAGTTCCAGCGGCAGGTCGGGACGGACGATCTGCAGCCCGGTCTCCGCGGAGAGCCGGTGCAGCTTGTCGGCGCTCTCCCGCCGGTGCGCGAAGTAGCGGGTCGCGCCGTGGGCCCGGGTCAGGGCGGCGACGGCGGCCAGATAGCGTTCCGGGTCCACCACCCCGGTCTCCACCAGGGAGGTGCCGACGATGTCGGTGCCGGCGCTGATGGTGGGCGGGCCGAACGTGGCCCGCGTCCAGGCGAAGCGGTTGGCCCGCAGCGCCATCCCGGGGGGAGGCGTGGCGGGCATCGAGCTGAACAGTTCCACCCGTCGCCCGGCGCCCGGGGTGAGTCGGCGCCGGGCGGCCGAGGCGAAGCCGCCGAAGGCCGCGTCCACCGGCGACAGCCGGCGGCCGCTGCGGTGCCAGCGGACCAGCCGGGCACCCTTGGCGAGCAGTTCGGTGAACTCCATGGTCGCCGTGCCGTCGTCCACGACGGTGATCTCCTTCGCCCGGCTCAGCGGCAGCAGGACCTGCACCAGCCGGGAGAAGGGATCACCGAGGACGACCCGTCCCGCGGCCCGCAGGGCCGGGGTCAGTTCGGCGGCGGTGCGCAGCAGCGAGGCCCGGGAGGAACGGGCCTCACTCCAGCGCACCTTGATGCCCTCGTCCATCGCCAGCTCCGTCATGCGTCGGAGCTGACCGCGCGTCATGGGGTCGCGCGGAGCGAGGGCAACGATGGTGAGCGGCCGGCCGGGCGCCACCGGACCCGGGGCGGCCGAAGCCGTCCCGGGTCGCGGCGTGGGCGCCGCGGGCGGGTGAACATGCGCCCACTCCAGCACGTTGAGCAGCTGAACGGGGCTCTCGACGAGTGCCAGAGTGCCGCTGTCGCTCATGGATCAGGCCGACACCGACTCGGGCTCGGCAGCGGCGGCGGCCTGGGCCGCCTCCTGCTCGGCGATGATGCCGGGCACGCGGCGCAGCTTCTTCATCGGGCCGAGCTCGCCCTCGTAGACCTTCTTGACGCCGTCGCCGAGCGCCTGCTCGATGATGCGGATGTCGCGGACCAGGCGGTCCAGGCCCTGCGGCTCGACGGAGGCGGCCTGGTCCGAGCCCCAGTTGGCGCGGTCGAGGGTGATGTGACGCTCCACGAAGACCGCGCCGAGGGCGACGGCCGCGAGGGTGGTCTGCAGGCCGATCTCGTGACCGGAGTAGCCGACCGGCACGTTCGGGAACTCGCTCTGCAGGGTGTTGATCATCCGCAGGTTGAGCTCCTCGTGCTTCGCCGGGTAGGTCGAGGTGGCGTGGCACAGGATGATGTTCTCGCTGCCGAGGACCTCCACCGCGTGGCGGATCTGCTTCGGCGTGGACATACCGGTGGAGAGGATGACCGTCTTGCCGGTGGCGCGCAGGGCGCGCAGCAGCTCGTCGTCGGTCAGCGAGGCCGAGGCGACCTTGTGGACGCGGACGTTCTCGAACTTCTCCAGGAACTCGACCGAGGGGACGTCCCACGGGGAGGCGAACCAGTCGATGCCCTTCTTGGTGCAGTACGCGTCGATCGCGCGGTACTCGTCCTCGCCGAACTCCACCTTGTGGCGGTAGTCGATGTAGGTCATGCGGCCCCAGGGGGTGTCACGCTCGACGTCCCACTGGTCGCGCGGGGTGCAGATCTCCGGGGTGCGCTTCTGGAACTTCACACCGTCGGCGCCGGCCTCCACGGCCGCGTCGATCAGGGCGAAGGCGTCCTCGAGGGAGCCGTTGTGGTTGATGCCGATCTCGCCGGTGACGTAGACGGGCTGGCCGGGGCCGACCAGGCGGTCGCCGATCGGACGAAGGCGGGCGTTGGTGGGGGTCACTGGGAGAGTTCCCTTCGGGAAAGAGAGGGGCCGAGGATCCACGAGGCGATCTCGCGGATCGCTCCACGTCCTCCGGGCGTTGCGGTGACGGAGCGGGCGGCGTCCTTGACGATGTCGTGCGCGTTGGCGACGGCCGTGGGCCAGCCGACGAGCGCGAAACAGCCGAGGTCGTTGACGTCGTTGCCGACGTACAGGACCCGCTCGGGGGCGATTCCTTGCTCCTCGCACCACTGCTTGAGTGCGAGGTCCTTGCGGTCGATGCCGTGGAGCACGGGGACCTTGAGCTTGCGGGCCCGTGCGGCGACGACCGGGTTGGTCTCCGTGGACAGGATCAGGACGGGCAGGCCGTTGTCGCGCAGGGCCGCGATCCCGAGTCCGTCACCGCGGTGCACGGTGACGGCCTCACGTCCGTCGGAGTCGACCAGCACCGTGTCGTCGGTCTGGGTGCCGTCGAAGTCGAGTACGACCGCGTCGATGTCGTCGCGGGTCGGGTGTGCCGGCGCCTCGGGGGCGGTACCGGTACGAGCGCCGGTCGCGGCACCGGCCGTACCGCCCGTCGCGTCGTCGAGCAGCGGGGCCAGGGCGCGGGCACGGGCCAGGTCGTCCGGCTCGTCGATCTCCAGGACCTTGGCGGGGTCGGTGCGCACCAGCGCGGTGTGGCCGAAGAAGCGGTGCTTCGCCTCGCGGAAGCCGTCCGCGCGCATCGCGTAGGCGGCGCCGGTCTCCAGCAGATCCTGCGGGCGGTCCTGGCGGCGCGGACGGTGGGCCTTGTCGTGGTTGACGCCGTAGCCGCCGGTCGCGGCGGTCAGCGCCGTACGGGACCGTCCGCCCTCCGCGCCCTCCGCCGCCTCGCCGGCCGCGGCGGCGGCCGCGCCGATCTGGTCGGCGGCGTCGCGCCAGATGAAGCCGTGGAAGGGGGCCACGGTCACGGCCGTGTCCGCGCCGTCCTCGACGACCGCGGCGGCCACGCCGTCGACGTCCTCGGTGGTGATGAACGGGCTGGTGCACTGGACGAGCAGCACCACGTCCGTGCCGCGCCCGGTCATCGCCTCGTGCGCGTCCATCGCGTGCAGCACCGCGGCCTCGCTGGTCGCGGTGTCCCCGGCGATGGCGGGCGGGCGCAGCACGACCTCGGCGCCGGCGGCACGGGCCGCCCCGGCGATGGCGGGGTCGTCGGTGGAGACGACGACGTCGGTGACGAGGCCGGCCTCGCGGCAGGCGCGCACGGCACGGGCGACCAGCGGCACACCGCCGACCGGGGCGAGGTTCTTGCCGGGTACGCCCTTCGAACCGCCGCGGGCGGGAATGACGGCCAACACCGTTGGCATGGTGGCTCCTTGCGACGTGGGGGGCGGGTTCACAGCTGACCCCACCGGCGGATCACGGGTGCGACGCGCTGGACGCCCTGGCGGTACGCGGCCCGCGCGGAGTTGCGCGCGATGTCGCGTACGGCACGGCGCATGGCGCTCGGCTCGGCGGGCTCGACCGCGGCGCCGGGCAGGGGCTCGCCCTTCGGGTCCAGGCCGTGACGGGCCAGCACGCCGGGGAGGTACCCGGGCGCGGTCGTGGTCGTGTAGTACGGCGCCAGCGGCGGGAGTCCGGGCGCGGCGGCCAGCTCCGCGACGCGCTCGCGCACGGCGCGGAAGGGGTCGCCACCGGAGTCGATGCCCTGGGCGCGGGCCCACTCGGGGCGCACCCGCGGCACGTCGCCGGCGTCGATCTGGTCCCAGGACGCGTAGACCCCGGAACCGAGGAAGTGGTGGTTGCCGAGCGACTCGCGGATCCCGAGGTCGGTGAGGACGGCGGTCGGGATGCCGCGGTGCATCGACTCCAGCGCCGCCGTCGAACTGGCCGTGACCAGCAGGTCGGTGCGGTCCAGGACCTCGCCCATGTGCCCGTAGACGAGCTTGAGGTTCTTCGGCGGGTCCAGCCTGGCGACCAGCTTCTGGTACGGCTGCTCCTCGATGTGCGTGGTGTGCTCACCGGGCTTGCTGCGGAGCTTGACCAGCACCTCGCGCTCCGGGTGGAAGCGTGCGTGGTCCACCGCGCGGCGCAGCAGGTACGTACGGTCCCTGCGGGTGTCCGGGACGGACGGCTGCACGGCGAAGACCACCGTGAACGGCCGGTCGCCGGACTGCTCGTAGGGCGTGCCCTCCAGGAACGGCAGCGCGGTCTCCACCACGGTCGCCGCGTCCGCTCCGACGCCCTCGTAGACATCACGGAAGCGCTCCGCGTCGTGGGCGCTGTTGGCGAGCACGGCGTCGGCGCCGGCGCGCAGCAGCAGCCCGTCGGCGAGCTTCTCGTAGACGACCCCGACGTAACCGGTGACGACCACCGGGCGGCGGGCGGCGCCCTCCCAGGCTCGGGCGAGCCCGTGCAGCATGGCCTGGACGGTGCCGCCGACGCAGGAGAGCACGACGACGTCCGCGGTCTCACGGTTGGTCGCGGCGAGGAACTGTGCCGCCGTGACCTCGCGCATCGAGTCCGCGGGGATGCCGACCTCGGCGAGCTGGCGCTCGGTCGGGGTCGCCCGGCCGCGGAGCAGGCGGGCGTCGAGCCGCGCCCCCGGGGCGATGCGGCGCGCCGTCAGCGCACCCCATTTCCATCGGGTGTCCGAGTCGGCGAGGACGGTGACCTTGATCGGGTCGGCGGTACTTGCTGGCACGCCGGAGACGCTAGGAATGCATTCCGAGCGGGTCTCCAACGCGACGCCAACGGACGGTTAACAACACACCGCCGAATGGGGATTCGGCCGCCCCGGACGCCGGGTTCATTGTTCCGACATTCCCCGTTCACCTGACGGCAGGGGAGGCGTCAGAGCCGGGGAACGGGGCGCCCCATAGGGTGCGTGACGTGGTTAAGCTCTCCGTCATCGTCCCGTTCTACAACGTGCAGGATTTCGCCCCTGACATGTTGCGGAGCCTCCGCGCCAATGCCCGTGCGGATTTCGAGTTCATTTTGGTGAACGACTGCGCAACGGATGACACACCGAGAATCCTCGAGCGCGCGCTGCCCGACCTCCCCGGGGCGACACTGATCTCCCACGAACGGAACGGCGGACTCGCCACCGCCCGCAACACGGGCATCGACGCCGCTCGCGGCGAGTATCTGACCTTCCTCGACGGTGACGACTGGCTGGCCGAGGGCTACCTGCCCCGCCTGCTGGAGGCGATCGAGACCCTCGGCACCGACTTCGTGCGCACCGACCACGTCGTCTCCCACGGGCGCAAGCGCACCATCGCCCGCGTCCCGCACGGCCGCCGCGGCGTCGCGCTCGACCCGCGCGGGGCGATCCTGCCGGCCGACCGGACGACCTCGGTGGACTACCCGTACGCCTGGGCCGGCGTCTACCACCGGCGGCTCGCCGACGCGGGGCTGCTGCACTTCGCCGACGGGCTGCGCACGGCCGAGGACCGTCCGTGGATCTGGCGGCTGCACCGCGAGGCGAAGTCCTTCGCGGTCGTCGGCCTGCTCGGCGTCTTCTACCGGCGCGGAGTGGCCACCTCGCTCACACAGATCGGCGACATCCGCCAGCTGGACTTCATCCGCTCCTTCGACCAGGTCCTCGCCGAGACCGCCGCGGACCCCGACGCGGACCGCCTGCTGCCCAAGGCCGTGCGCACCTACTGTGCGGTGATCGCGCACCACCTGGGCTCGATGGGGCGCTACGAACCCCAGGTCGCGCGCAAGCTCAAGGCGATGAGCGCGGCCGCGCTGAAGCAGATGCCGCAGGACATCCTGAACGAGGTGCTGGACTCGATGGACATGGAACGCGGCCTGCGCCTGCGCCGGACGCGCCGGCGCTTCGGCACCGCGGGAACGGTGGCCGCGTGATGCCCCGTACACAGGTGTTCCTGGCGTCGACGCTGTTCGGCGCCGCCACGCTGGCCGCCGCGCTGGACGCCGGCCTGTTCGCCCCGGCCGACCGCCGGGTGCTGCTGGTCAGCAACAACGCCGCCGTCCCCGAGACCTCCCCCGCGCCGGACACGGCACCGGGCTTCGGGGCGCTGCGCGGCCGCTTCGACCGGGTGATCTCCTGGAACGACACGATCGCACCGCTGCACCCGTCCGGCTGGTCGCCGCGTCCCGATGACGTCCCGCTGTGGGAGCGGCACCTGCGGCGGCTGTGGGACCTGGCCGGGGACGAGATCGAGCTGGTCGTCGAGTCGCTGCACGTGGCCCCGGCCCTGGCGCTGGTGGACGTCTTCCCGAACGCCCCGGTCGAGGTGTACGCCGACGGCCTGATGGCCTACGGCCCGACCCGGGACAAGCTGGAGCCGCTGGTCACCACCCGGGTGAACCGGGTGCTCCACCTGGACCTGGTCCCGGGGCTGCGGCCGCTGCTGCTGTCGGAGCACGGCGTCCCGGCCGAACTCGTCCCGGCCGCGGCCTTCACCGGGGTCCTGGCGGAGATGGCGGGACACGACGCGGACCCGGCGCCCCTGCCCGAGGGCGGCGCGCTGCTGCTGGGCCAGTACCTGTCGGCGCTGGGCATCCTCACCGCCGCCCAGGAGGAGGAGCTCCACGTCCGCATGGTGCGCGGCGCCGTCGCGGCCGGGCACCGCACGGTGGTGTTCAAGCCGCATCCGACGGCCCCGGCGCACTGGTCGCGGGTGCTGGAGCGGGAGGCCGGCGCCCTGGGCGCGGAGCTGATCGTGGCCGACGCGGCGGAACTCGCCGAGGTGCTCTTCGTCAGGGCCCGCCCGCGGCTGGTCGTCGGCTGCTTCTCCACCGCGCTGTTCACCGCGTCCGCCCTGTTCGGCCTGCCGGTCGCCCGCACCGGCACCGGACTCGTGCTGGAGCGGCTGGCGCCGTACCAGAACGGCAATCGCGTGCCGGTCACGATCGCCGACCGCCTGCTGCCGGACCTGGAGGACCGGGAGACGCTCGAGGCGTGGGTTCCGCCGACGGCGGAGCGCGTCGAGGCGGACCTGACGCCCCTGATCGGCGCCGTCGGCTACTGCATGCAGCACAAGGCGTACGCGCATCTGCGCGAGGAGGCCGTCCACTACCTGACGAGCCGTCTGGACTCGGACACCTGGCGCTACTTCAGGCGCCGCCGGCTGACCGCGCTGGCCCTCCCGGGGGCGGTGCCGTCGCAGCTGGCGTTCCTGTCGGACAACCCGACCGTGCGCCGGGTCGCCCGGCGGATCAGGCACGCCGCCCGCGGCTGACGGGGCCGGCGAGGGGCCCGGCGCGGATGCCCGCGCCGGGCCCCGCGCCGGGCTCCTCGCCGCATGCCCTCCCGCGGGGCACGACGACCGGCCGGGGCCGGCAGCTTCGCCGGGCGGGGCGACTCAGAAGGAGTCCGACGGGACGTACGTCCCCCAGACCTCGCGGAGCGCGTCGCAGACCTCGCCCACGGTGGCCCGGGCGCGCAGCGCGTCCTTCATCGGGTACAGGACGTCCTCCGTGCCCTCGGCGGCCTTCCGCAGGGCGGTCAGCGCCGTGTCCACGGCCCGCCGGTCGCGTCCGGCACGCAGCGCGGCCAGCCGCTCGGCCTGGGCGGCCTCGATCGCGGGGTCGACGCGCAGCGGCTCGTACGGCTCCTCCTCCTCCAGCCGGAAGCGGTTGACGCCGACGACCACCCGCTCACCGGAGTCGGTCTCCCGGGCGATGCGGTAGGCGTTGCGCTCGATCTCCGCCTTCTGGAAACCGTGCTCGATCGCGGCCACCGCGCCGCCGAACTCCTCCACCCTGCCCATCAGCTCCAGCGCGGCCGCCTCGAGGTCGTCGGTCATCGACTCGACGACATAGGACCCGGCGAACGGGTCCACGGTCGCCGTCACGTCGGTCTCGTACGCCAGGACCTGCTGGGTGCGCAGCGCGAGGCGGGCGGACTTCTCGGTGGGGAGCGCGATCGCCTCGTCGAAGGAGTTGGTGTGCAGCGACTGCGTGCCGCCCAGCACGGCCGCCAGCCCCTGGACCGCGACCCGCACCAGGTTCACCTCGGGCTGCTGCGCGGTCAGCTGCACTCCGGCGGTCTGGGTGTGGAAGCGCAGCATGTGCGACCTGGGGTTCGCCGCCCCGAACTCCTCGCGCATGACGCGGGCCCAGATGCGGCGCGCGGCACGGAACTTGGCGACCTCCTCCAGCAGGGTCGAGCGCGCGACGAAGAAGAAGGACAGCCGGGGCGCGAAGTCGTCGACGTCCATTCCGGCGGCGACGGCGGTGCGGACGTACTCGATGCCGTCGGCGAGGGTGAAGGCGATCTCCTGCGCGGGCGAGGCGCCGGCCTCGGCCATGTGGTAGCCGGAGATGGAGATGGTGTTCCACCGGGGGACCTCGGTGCGGCAGTAGCGGAAGAGGTCCGCGACCAGCCGCAGCGAGGGCTTGGGCGGGAAGATGTACGTCCCGCGGGCGATGTACTCCTTGAGCACGTCGTTCTGGACCGTGCCGGTGAGCAGGTCGCCCGGCACCCCCTGCTCCTCGCCGACCAGTTGGTACATCAGGAGCAGCAGGGCGGCGGGCGCGTTGATCGTCATCGACGTGGAGACCCGGTCCAGCGGGATGCCGTCGAACAGCACCCGCATGTCCTCCACCGAGTCGACGGCCACGCCGACCTTGCCGACCTCGCCGTGGGCGAGCGGGGCGTCGCTGTCGTGGCCCATCTGGGTCGGCAGGTCGAAGGCGACGGACAGGCCGGTGGTGCCGTGGGCGATCAGTCCGCGGTAGCGGGCGTTGGACTCGGCGGCGGTGCCGAAGCCCGCGTACTGGCGCATCGTCCACGGCCGGGTGGTGTACATCGTCGGGTACACGCCACGGGTGTAGGGGTAACCGCCCGGCTCGCCGAGCCGCTCGCCCGGGTCCCAGCCGTCCAGGGCGGCGGGGCCGTAGACCGGCTCGATCGGCAGACCGGATTCGGACTCGCGTGCCATGCGTCATGCCTCCAGGGACTCGATCCCCCTTCCCTCAGTGTGCGGCGATCGGTGCCCGGGCCGGTGCAACTACATGCCGGGGAAATCAGTCAAATGAGGTACGGACTTTTCTCCAGGGGGACGAAGTGGCACTCATACGCGTCGCAAGATCACGCGCGGCGGCCGCGGCCGCCGCGCTGCTCGCCGGGGCTCTCCTCGCCGGCTGCACGGCCCAGGCGACCGAGCCCACCGCCAGGGCCTCGGTACGGCCGAGCCCGACCCTCTCGGGCCCCGCCCCGAGCGCGACGCCCGGCACAAGCCCGGGCACCGGCTCCCCCTCGCCGACGGCCTCGCCGTCCGCCACGAAGAAGCCGAAGGCCGACCGCGCCCCCCGCCCGATCGTCGTCATCGCCCAGGGCAGCAACGGCGGCCGGGTACGCGAGTTGCAGGCCCGGCTCAAGCAGCTCGGCTTCTTCGGCCGCAACCCCACCGGCTACTACGGCAGCGTCACCACCAGCGCGGTGCGCGCCTTCCAGTCCCGGCACAAGCTCCCCGCCTCGGGCACCGTCACCGACACCACCTGGGCGAAGCTGCGCTCGCTCACCCGGGAGCCCACGCGCGATGCCATGTACCCGCCGACCGGCAACCCGGTGGCCAAACTGGACCCGCGCTGCCGGACCGGCCGTGTGCTGTGCATCAGCAAGACCAGCCGCACCCTCGCGTGGGTCGTCGACGGCAGGGTCCTCTCGGCGATGGACGTCCGCTTCGGCTCCCAGTACACGCCGACCCGCGAGGGCACCTTCAGCGTCTTCGCCAAGAGCCGGCACCACGTGTCGACGATCTATCACACGCCCATGCCGTACGCGATGTTCTTCAGCGGCGGCCAGGCGGTCCACTACTCCTCGGACTTCGCGGCCCGCGGCTACGCGGGGGCCTCGCACGGTTGCGTCAACGTGCGGGACCTCGGCAGGATCTCGGCCCTCTTCGACCAGGTCCGGGTCGGCGACAAGGTCGTCGTCTACTGGTGAGCGCGGGCCAGGAGCCCGTCCAGCGCCCGTCCGAACAGCAGCCGGCCGGCCCACGCCGTGGGCCGGTCGAGCACTCGGGGCAGCGGGCGCACCCGCAGGTCCTCGCGCCACACCACGCGGGAGCCCCGCTCCCGCGGCCACACCTCGATCTCGGCCCAGCCGAGCACGACCCGGCCGCGCTTCTCCAGCCGGCACCGCCCGGCTCCGCCGCCGGTGTCCGGCGGCTCCCAGCGCACGATCTCCATGGGGTCGTCGAAGGCGGCCCGTCCCAGGCCGGTGCGCGCCGTGAAGGACCGCTCGCCCGTGACGACGACGGTGGTCAAGGGGACCAGCGCGGCGTGGCGTTCCCAGTCGGTGACCCGGCGCCAGGCCTCGGCGGCGGGGAGCGGACAGAACCGCTCGATCCGGAAGATCACGACGCCGACTCTACGGCGCCACGTGAGGACGCGGGCGGAGCGGGGGGAAAGCGCTCCGCCCACGTCCCTCGTTGGGGGCCCGATACGGGGGGACCGGGCAGCCCCTCGACCGATGACCAGTCGGTCTACTGGTTAAAGCGCCCGCGCGGCCGAAAGTGTCACACCCCCGGCTTCGCGGCGCCCGGGAGGACGGGCGGGAAGGGGATACGACCCGGGCGCGGCGCCCGAGTCCGGTGCCCGGGTCCGGTGTCGTCGGCACGGCGAGAACCCGGATGCCCGGCCGATGGCCGGCCGCCCGTTCGCGGGGAGGCCCGTTCGCGGGGAGGCCCGTTCGCGGGGAGGCCCGTTCGCGGAGAGGCCCGTTCGCGGAGAGGCGTCACCCGGCCCCGTGGCCGGAGTGCGGTCCCGAACGCTGGCGCCCGCCGGACGGGGCGGCCGGCCCGGGCCCGGAGTCGGCGCGGGAGCCGTGCCCTCCACGGCGGTGCTGTCCGCCGAAACGATCGTTCCAACGGCCTCGGCGGTCCCGGGAGTCGTCGTCGCCTGCCTCGTCCCTCTTGATCTTTCCGCCCTTGCCCCCGCGGCCGGCGTTCCAGTCGAGCAGGGCGGAGCAGTGGCGGCGGACCTGGCGCTGGCCGCCTCCCGCCGCCTCGCGCAGCTGCTTGTAGGCGTGCTCGTCCATGTTCTTGCGGTGCCGGCCGGCCGCGGCGTAGGCGCGGCAGAGCTCCTTGAGGTCCACGGCCGCCGTCGAGGCCGGCGGCCCGGCCGGCCCGCCGGGGGTGACGACGACGCCGCGGGGGGTGGCGCCACCGACCGGACGGTCGCGGTCGTGGCCTGGCCGGGACGTGACGGGGGCGGGCGGGCCCGGTGACGCGGAAGCCGTGTCCGACGCGGCCGTCGCCGCGCCCTGGGTCTGGACGGGGGCGGGGTTCGGGACGCTGTCGCCGAGCAGGACCGGCAGCGCCCCGGCGGCCACGCTCACCCCGGCCACCGCGGCGGTCGCGATCAGCGTGCCCGTCAGCGATCCGGAGCGACGGGCCGGCCGCCTCCCCCCGATACGGAAGAGGGTCCCCGGGCCCGCGCCGGACGACCGCTCGCCGGCCCCGGCCCCGCGGACGCCCGCGGCACCGTCGCTCAGCGCCTCGGCGTCGCGCGCGGCGCGGAAGGCGGCGACGGTCGCCTCCTCTCGTGCCGGGTCGACGGGCGCGGGAGTGGCGGCCGCGGCCAGCAGCCCGGCCAGGGCGGCGGCGCGCTCGTCGCGCCAGACCTCCCGCGCGGCGCCGCCACCGTGAGCACCCCGCAGCAGCCGTTCGGCGGTGGCGTCGTCCAGCCAGTCGTGTCCTCGGTTATCGCTCATCTCATGTCCTCAAGCGTTCGAGACGCCGAAAACGTCACACCTGACGACCCGCCGTCGGAATCCAGCAGCTCAGCGAGACGTCGCAGGCCGCGGCTGGTGGCCATGCGCATCGCGCCGGGCCGTTTGCCGACGACCTCGGCCGCCGACCGGGAGTCCAGGCCCATCACGACGCGCAGCAGCACCGCCTCGGCCTGGTCCTGGGGAAGGGCCGCGATGGCCGCGAGCGCGGCCCCCGTGGCGACCGCTGCGACCGCCTCCTCGGCGGTGTCCGAACCCGCCGGCCGGTCGAGCAGTTCCTCGACCCCGGTCGCTGCCTGGGGACGGCGGCCCGCCGCCCGCAGGTGGTCCAGCGCCCGGTTGCGGGCGACCCGCGCCGCCCATCCGCGCACGGCGTCCCCGTCACCGCGGAAGCCGGGCAGGTCGCGGGCTATCTGCAGCCACGCCTCGGACGCCACGTCCTCGGCGTCCCCCACGCCGACCAGCGAGCGTACGTACTGCAGCAATTGCGGCTGCACCGCGCGGTACACGAACCGGAAACCGTCCTCGTCCCCCTCTTGCGCCGCGCGTACCGCGGTCGCCAAATCCACGTTCGAGCCTCCCCCTCGGAATCGCGCACCATACTGCCCCATGCTCTGCGCCCGAAGGGCCCCCGGGGCGGCTACCCGCGGGTCACCAAGGGTCAGGACAGCAGCCGGGCGAGCCGCTTCAGGCCGCGGTGCGCCGCCGTGCGGACCGCCCCCGCCCGCTTCCCCAGCACCCTGGCCGCGGACACCCCGTCGAGCCCGACGACGACGCGCAGCAGCACCGCCTCGGCCTGGTCGGGCGGGAGCGAGGCGATCAAGGTGAGCGCGCGCTCGGTGGCGAGCGCCTCCAGCGCGCGGTCGGCGGTGTCCTCCGTCCCGGGGAGCTCCAGCAGTTCGGCGTCGAGGGGCCGGGCACGCGGCCGTGTGTCCTGGCGCCTCAGATGGTCCAGCGCGCGGTGCCGGGCGATGGTCGCGGCCCAGCCGCGGAAGCCCGGCCCGTCCCCGCGGAACCGGCCCAGATCGCGGGCGATTTCGAGCCATGCCTCGGAGGTGACGTCCTCCGCGTCGTCGCCCACGAGACCCCGTACGTAGCCGAGCAGCAGCGGCTGGACGAGTCGGTAGACGACCGCGAAGGCCTCTTCGTCCCCGTCCTGGGCGCGCGCCACCGCGGCCCCGAGCTCCGTGTCGCGATCGGTCCGCGGACCGAGGCGCCCCCCGTTGCCGGCCACACCGTCCCCTCGAGTCGCCCGCATCCAGTACAGCGTTGATTCGCACTGAATCGTCACACCTGTCGGCCCCGCCTGGCGATGGGTGTGACATTTTCGGCCTCGTTGGCGCTTTAACTAACAGAAGCGGCCGGAGACGCTCCTGTGGGGGGAGGCGGACTTCGGCCGCTTCACCTGAGCCCTTCCGGCCGGGATCCGGCCGGCTCAGCCGGCCTGGTCGGCGAGGGCGGCGAAGTCCTTCCAGGCGAGTGCGGGCGCGCCGGGGTCCCACAGCTTCTGGGCGAGCGCGCGCAGCGGCATCCGGATGCCGGCCGCGACCTCGGCCTCGGTCTGGGCCGCTGCCTGGTCGCACCACACGGCCAGCCGCGCGCCGAGGATGCGGTCGGGGCCCGCCAGCGCCTCGGGCACGACCCGGTCGCGGTAGACCACCGCCGGGGTCCACTCCTCGTAGATGCGTTGCCCGCTCGGATAGGGGAAGTTCGCCGGCGCGCCGAGGACGTAGTAGAGATACCGGGAGTTGAGGTTGAGCAGCTGTCTGCCCTCGCGCAGGAAGTCCTCGGGCAGCCGCCCGCGCAGCTTGTTGCTGGACCAGTAGGCGACCACCCGGTCCGGGTCGGCGGGGACCCTGGCGCTGTCGGAGAAGCCGTCGTTCCATGCCTCGACCCGTTTGCCGAGCGATCGCAGGGTGGCGGCCCGGTCGTTGAGCCAGCCGGTGACGGCGTCCGCCACGCGGGCGTCCGGGCCGTGGCGCTCGCGCGCGTACGCGGCGAGCCGCGGGAAGGACGCCTCCGGGTCGTCCGCCACCAGCGGCCCGTACTCGTCGCCGCCGACATGCCAGTTCGCGCCCGGGAAGAGCGGCGCGTACTCCTCGATCAGGTCGTCGACGAGGCGCGCCGCGCCGGGCCGGGACACGTCGAGCGCGCCGCGCACGGCGGTGCCGTCCGCGGAGCGCACCTGGAGGTCGGGGTGGGCGGCGAGCACGGCGCCCATGTGGCCCGGGCTGTCGATCTCGGGGACGACGGTGATGTGCCGCTGCGCGGCCAGCTCGACGACGGCCCGGATGTCGGACTTGGACAGGTGCCGGGGGGAGACGACCTCGGGGTGGGTGTCGCTCTGGACGCCGAAGCCCTGGTCGTCGCTGAGGTGGAGGTGGAGTTGGTTGTACTTCAGGTCGCCCAGTTCGCGGACCCGGGCCTCCAGCCATTCGCGGGTGAAGTACTTGCGGGCGACATCGATCATCAGTCCGCGCTCCGGGCGGTCGGGGCGGTCCTCGACGGTGCCGGCCGGGACGCCGCCGGTGGCGCGGACCGCCTGGAGGAGGGTGCGCGTGCCGTAGAAGACCCCGGTGTCGGTGCCGGCGCGTACGGTCACCCCGTCCGCCGAACTTGTCAACTCGTACGACTCGGGACCCGCGTTACTCCGTTCGAGTGAAAGTGCGATGTCCCCCTCCCTGGCGGGCCCACTGGCGTAGCTCCGCCGGAGCTCCCCCGCGAGCAGCCGCGCCTCGTCCTCCAGGGGGCCCCCGGCGGGGGCGACCACACGCGAGCCGGGATCCGGTACGAAGGCGGCGCCGCCGGCGGCCGGGGTGAAGGAGCGCACGGCGGGGATCGCGGGGAACTCGGCGGACGCGCCCGCCGCATCCGGTCGCGGGGTGCCGGGAAGGCCGGCCGTCGCGGGCGCGGCGAGTGCCGGACCGGCTCCGAGCACAGCGGTCAGTACGGCCGTCGCCGCGTACGCCGACGCACGTTTCGCCCGCATCTGCCACATGATCCGAAGTTATGCCCGTTGTGCGGATCTCGCCGTGCGGACCGGGACCAGACGTGCACTTTCGTTCCCGTACGAGTGAAATTCGCGCATCCGTCGTACAGGGCCGAACATAGGCCGATACGGTGGACGTCACTGGTCGTCCCACCATGCTTCACGCCGCGCAGTCGCCTCGCGGTTCCCCCCACAGTCGACTCCCCGTTCCCTCCCAGGAGCCCACCGCTGTCCAGCGACACTCCCGCCGTCCCGCCGAGGGCCCCGGCGCACCTCCCGGCGCAGTCCCGCGGCCGGGCGGCCCGTCCGGCTGCCGCGGCACGCCCAGGCCTCCCCCACGGCCTGCGACAGCTCAACGACGCCTCACCCGGGGCGGCCGAGGCCGCCCTGCTGACCTGCTGCGGCAGCCTGCGCTGGGCCCGCAGGGTCGCCGCGCACCGCCCCTACCCCGATCTGGACGCCCTGTTGGCCGCTGCCGACGAGGCCGCCTACGACCTCGCGCCCGCCGACCTGGCGGAGGCCCTCGCCGCCGAGGCGGCGGGCGCCCCGCCCGACGCCGCCCCCACCCGCGGCAGCCTCGCCGCGCACACGGCGCTCCGCGCCGCGCAGGCGGCGTACGAGGCGCGCTTCGGCCATGTCTTCGTGTTGTCCCTCGCCGGGGTGCACCCCGGCGAATCCCTCGACCGGATGCTGGCGTCACTCCGTCAGCGCCTCGGCAACGATCCGGACGAGGAGCGCGTCACCGCCGCGGAGGAACTGCGCCGGATGACCCGGTCCCGCTTGGCGGGACTGGCCGCCGGGGACGTCGTGGGCGGGGCCGGGGTTCCCGGCCGATACACCCACACGTGCGGGATCGATCACACCTGAAGGACCCGGCAGGACGTAGCCGACAAGCCGTCGCTACGATGGCCAGGGCCGGTGGACCGTACCCGGCCGGGCCGACCGACCAACGAAGCCGGCAGGCCCCACATCCGCTCCCGGAGGGTTTTTTCCGTGCCGGCTGGAACGTTGTACCGCGGCCGGGAAGGCATGTGGTCATGGGTGGCTCACCGAGTCACCGGTGTCCTCATCTTCTTCTTCCTGTTCGTCCACGTCCTCGACACCGCGCTGGTGCGGGTGTCCCCCGAGGACTATGACAAGGTCGTCAACACCTACAAGCAGCCCATCGTCAGCCTGCTCGAGTACGGGCTGGTCGCCGCTGTTCTCTTCCACGCTCTGAACGGCCTGCGCGTCATCGCCGTCGACTTCTGGTCCAAGGGCCCGAAGTACCAGAAGCAGATGCTGTGGACGGTCGTCGGAATCTGGGTCGTGCTGATGATCGGGGCCATCTACCCCGTCCTCGGTCACGCCGCACGAGTGCTGTTCGGGAGCTGATCGAAGATGTCCGCAACCGACCACGTGGAGTTCAGCTCCTCCAGCGCCGCCTTCGGCCCCGACAACCCGGCCCCGGTCATCGAGCCGCCGCGCGCCCGGACCAAGCGCACCCCGCGCAGCACCCGGACCAACTTCGAGATGTACGGCTGGCTCTTCATGCGCCTGTCCGGCATCGTCCTGGTGGTCCTGGTCATCGGTCACCTGCTGATCCAGCTCGTCCTCGACGGCGGCGTGACCAAGGTCGGCTTCGCCTTCGTCGCCGGCCGCTGGGCCTCGCCGTTCTGGCAGACCTGGGACCTGATCATGCTGTGGCTGGCGATGCTGCACGGCAGCAACGGCCTGCGCACCGTGATCAACGACTACGCGGAGCGGGACAACACCCGGTTCTGGCTGAAGATGCTGGTCTACACCGCGACCGCGTTCACCATCATCCTCGGCACGCTGGTGATCTTCACCTTCGACCCGAACATCCGCTAGCCAGGGCTGGACAGGGAAGCGACCCCTCATGCAGATCCACAAGTACGACACCGTCATCGTCGGCGCCGGCGGCGCCGGCATGCGCGCCGCCATCGAGGCGACGAAGCGCAGCCGCACCGCCGTGCTGACGAAGCTCTACCCCACCCGCTCCCACACCGGCGCCGCCCAGGGCGGCATGGCCGCGGCCCTCGCGAACGTCGAGGAGGACAACTGGGAGTGGCACACCTTCGACACGATCAAGGGCGGTGACTACCTGGTCGACCAGGACGCCGCCGAGATCCTGGCGAAGGAGGCCATCGACGCGGTCCTCGACCTCGAGAAGATGGGCCTGCCCTTCAACCGCACCCCCGAGGGCCGGATCGACCAGCGCCGCTTCGGCGGCCACTCCCGCAACCACGGCGAGGCCCCGGTCCGCCGTGCCTGCTACGCGGCCGACCGCACGGGCCACATGATCCTCCAGACGCTGTACCAGAACTGCGTCAAGGAGGGTGTGGAGTTCTTCAACGAGTTCTACGTCCTCGACCAGATCATCGTCGAGGAGGACGGCGTCAAGAAGTCCGCCGGCGTGGTCGCCTACGAGCTGGCCACCGGCGAGATCCACGTCTTCCAGGCGAAGGCCGTGGTGTACGCCTCCGGCGGCACCGGCAAGTTCTTCAAGGTCACCTCCAACGCGCACACCCTCACCGGTGACGGCCAGGCCGCCGTCTACCGCCGCGGTCTGCCGCTGGAGGACATGGAGTTCTTCCAGTTCCACCCGACCGGCATCTGGCGCATGGGCATCCTGCTGACGGAGGGCGCCCGCGGTGAGGGCGGCATCCTCCGCAACAAGGACGGCGAGCGCTTCATGGAGAAGTACGCGCCGGTCATGAAGGACCTCGCCTCGCGTGACGTCGTCTCCCGCGCGATCTACACCGAGATCCGCGAGGGCCGCGGCTGCGGTCCCGAGGGCGACCACGTCTACCTCGACCTCACCCACCTGCCGCCGGAGCAGCTGGACGCCAAGCTCCCGGACATCACCGAGTTCGCGCGGACCTACCTCGGCATCGAGCCCTACACGGACCCGATCCCGATCCAGCCCACGGCGCACTACGCCATGGGCGGCATCCCGACCAACGTCCAGGGTGAGGTCCTGTCGGACAACACCACCGTCGTCCCGGGCCTGTACGCGGCCGGCGAGGTCGCCTGCGTCTCCGTGCACGGCGCCAACCGCCTCGGCACCAACTCGCTGCTGGACATCAACGTCTTCGGCCGCCGGGCCGGCATCGCCGCCGCCGAGTACTCCGCCGACCACGACTACGTCGAGCTCCCCGAGAACCCGGAGCAGCTCGTGGTCGACCAGGTCGAGGGGCTGCGCGCCTCCACCGGCAACGAGCGGGTGGCGCAGCTGCGCAAGGAACTGCAGGAGACCATGGACGCCAACGTCATGGTGTTCCGCACCGAGCAGACCATCAAGACCGCCGTCGAGAAGATCGGCGAGCTGCGCGCCCGCTACAAGAACGTGTCGGTCCAGGACAAGGGCCGGCGGTTCAACACCGACCTGCTCGAGGCCATCGAACTCGGCAACCTGCTCGACCTCGCCGAGGTCATGGCGGTCTCCGCCCTGGCCCGCAAGGAGTCCCGCGGCGGCCACTACCGCGAGGACTACCCGAACCGCGACGACGTCAACTTCATGCGGCACACGATGGCGTACCGCGAGGTGGGTGCCGACGGCACCGAGGCGATCCGTCTCGACTACAAGCCGGTCGTGCAGACCCGCTACCAGCCGATGGAGCGTAAGTACTGATGAGCACCGCGACCCTCGACAAGGTCGAGGCCGAGGCCCAGACCTCGCCTTACATCACGGTCACCTTCCGGATCCGGCGGTTCAACCCGGAGGTCTCGGACGAGGCCACCTGGCAGGACTTCCAGCTGGAGATCGACCCCAAGGAGCGGGTCCTCGACGGTCTCCACAAGATCAAGTGGGACATGGACGGCTCGCTGACGTTCCGTCGCTCCTGCGCCCACGGCATCTGCGGCTCCGACGCCATGCGCATCAACGGCCGCAACCGCCTCGCCTGCAAGACCCTGATCAAGGACATCAACCCCGAGAAGCCCATCACCGTCGAGCCCATCAAGGGCCTGACGGTGCTGAAGGACCTGGTCGTCGACATGGACCCGTTCTTCCAGGCCTACCGGGACGTCATGCCCTTCCTGATCACCAAGGGCAACGAGCCGACCCGCGAGCGCCTGCAGTCCCCCGAGGACCGCGCGCGCTTCGACGACACCACCAAGTGCATCCTGTGCGCCGCGTGCACGTCGTCCTGCCCGGTCTTCTGGAACGACGGCCAGTACTTCGGCCCGGCGGCCATCGTCAACGCCCACCGCTTCATCTTCGACTCCCGTGACGAGGCGGGCGAGCAGCGGCTCGAGGTGCTGAACGACAAGGACGGCGTGTGGCGCTGCCGCACCACGTTCAACTGCACCGACGCGTGCCCGCGTGGCATCGAGGTCACCAAGGCCATCCAGGAGGTGAAGCGCGCGCTCATCACGCGTCGCTTCTGATCCCCTCCACCGAGGCTCCCCGAGGGCCCCGCAGCCTGTCAGCCGGCTGCGGGGCCCTCGGGCGTTCACGGGGCCAGTGCGCGGTGGATCTGCTTGCGGGTGACCGTGTGGCCGACGCACTCCGCGAGCCTGAGCAGCTCGTACAAGCCCGCGTCACCGTCCAGGCGGGCCAGGGCGCGTATGCCGGCGCCGGCCACGACGGTCTTGACCGGCGGGCGTTCCACGAGGGCTCCCAGAGTCCGGACGGTTTCCGGGTGCGCAGGCACGAACGGGGACGACAACAGCCAGGCCAGGCCCCGGACGGCGGTGACGTTCCAGGGGTCCTGGGGGCCGTGCGTGGCCAGCGCGAGCCAGGGTGTGGCGGTCCGGCGCACCGTCTCGGCGTCGACGCCGTCGAGGATCGCGGCCGCCGCCCGGTCCCAGCGCGCGCTGGGCGCCGGCTTGGCGGCACGCAGATGCGGGATCAGCTGCCGCCAGGGGTCCCCGAGTTCCGGCAGCTCGGCCAGGATGCGGTCGGACCAGAGTTCACCGGGGTTGAGCGGCGGCTCGGGGAGCCGGTCCAGCAGCAGTCCCGCCCATTCGAGACCCATGTACGCGGATCTGCGGAGCAGACCGACCACCTCACCGGACAGCGGCCGCCCGGCGTCCAGCAGGGCCTCGGCGACGGTGGGCACGTCGTCGCTGATCTGCGTCCAGGAGAAGCGCTTCGCCCAGTGCTCCAGCATCCGGTTCCACTGCTCGCACCAGGAGTCCTCGGCGAAGCCACGGGAGACCGCGGCAAGCGCGAGCCAGACTCTTTCGGGCTTGTCCGGCGCCCTGTGCGGCGCCTTGCAGTGTTCGATGAGGAGAGCGACCAGGGCCATACGCCGCTCCCGAGGCATCGCCCGCAGCCGGGACACGGCTGCGTGGCCCTCGTCCCATCCACCGGTCGGATGCAGGAGTGCCTCGGCGAGCTCGGTGAGATCGCCGTCGGCTGCGAGACGGGTTATCCGGTCGATGCGGCCCTGATCCTCCCAGGGCGAGCAGTCGGGGATCCGGGGCCCGCTCACAGCTGGCTCACGATCGTCGGGTCGGTGATCTCCGTGTCGTGGGCGAGGAGGAACGCCTTGCTGAGGATCACCGTCAGCGTGCGGTCGCCCTCGAAGGGCAGACGGCCCGTGTCCGGGGCGCCGCCGCCCGCGGCCGGGACGATGCAGAGGTAGCGGTCGTCGGGGGTCATCAGGATGTTGCCCGACCCGAAGTGGATCTTGTACGTGTGCTTGACGCCGCGAACGTGGAGGAAGCGGCCCTCGATGCTGCAGCGGTCGGCGATGGCCAGGCGCGGCAGGAGCCGGGCCAGTACCTCACGGCGGGTCTCGGCGCCTTGGGTGAGCTCGCCGAAGCCGTAGGACGCCCAGTACTCCCGGTGGCGGCCGCCGGGGCCCCCGTCCTGCCAGGTGGGGTCGTTGCCGACGCTGGCGACCCCCACGAAGAGGTCCACGTCGCGCAGGACCTCGCTGAGGACGAGCGGTGGGATGTCCTCGAGCGGGAGCGGGTCGACGCGCCGCCCCGCCATGCGGTAGTCACCCGTGCCGGCCTGGGCGCGGTTCTCCGGGGCGTCCAGTGGATAGAAGCGCACCCGGTCGGTGCCGACGTGCAGATAGCTGCCGGAGTGGCTCAGTTCGTCGCCCTCGACGCCCTCGACCAGGAACTCGGCCCGCAGCCCCCAGCGCGGCAGCTCGCGCACGGCGGGCGGGAAGGTGTCGTCGACGCTCAGGCGCAGGCGGTTCCGCCAGCCCCGGACGGCCGCCAGGGAGTGGAACTGGTGCTGCCTCAGGATGTGACCCGCGAAGCGGTTGGAGTAGGTGCCCGTGGCGCGTTCGGCGTCGGTGAGCGGATAGACCTCGCGGTGGGCCTGCTTGAAGGGCTGGGTGATGCCGTGCCGCTCCAGCCATCCCCGCCAGGCGGTGATCTCCGCGGGGTCGCGCCCGACGGGGTGCCACAGCTCGACCGTGCTCTCCCCGGTCGCGGGGACGGGCTCGCCGGTGAGGGTGCGCAGCGCGCCCTCGGCGTGACCGCAGGCGATCCCGTCGACCGTCCACAGCAGGCGCCGGGCGAGGGTGCCCACCACCGGGTGGTCGAGGCAGCGCTCCCGCCAGGCGGTGTACGACCAGACGCGCCGCTGCAGGAACTGCCGGTCCAGGCGCTCGGACTGCGCGGACAGCGTCTTGTCGATGTCCTTGACGGTCGCGCGGAGCCGCGTCAGCTCCTCCGCGTGGTCACGGCGCACGATGGCGGGGGCGCCCTTCAGGGCCTTGCCCGCCGCGTTCCGCCAGGACAGCGTGGCCCGCCCGGCGCGGATCGCCAGCTCCCCGGTGACCCCGCCCAGCCGGTGCGCGACGCCCTCCCCCGGCTCCCCGAGCCCGTACGCCGGCACGGCGAGCTCCTCGACGTCGTCCCGGCCGAGCCCCCGTGCCTTCGCCCGCTCCTCCAGCGCGGCCTCGATCTGCTTGAGCGTCGACCTGTATGTCACGCGGGTGCTGAGCCGGGCGAGTTCGCCGAGCGACGCATCGTCCTCGCCCCGGGCCAGCGCGAGCACGGCGGCGTTCGCGATCTTGGGCCCGCGCGGGCCGGTGCCGGGCACCGTGCGGAGCGACGTCTCGACGAGCGCGCCCAGGACGCGTGCGGTGCCGGGGTGCGGCGGCAGCAGGGGCAGCAGCCAGACCAGGCCGCGCAACGCGGTGGCGTTGTACGGGTCGTAGCCGCCGTTGTGGACGGCGTCCCGGTCCTCGTACGGCAGGGTCCGGGGACGCCCGACGAGACCGAGCCACGCCACGGCCGCGCTCCGCACCTCCTCGGACCCGATCCCGTCGATCAGCGCCCGCGCCGCCCGGTCCCACTTGGCGGCCGGGCGGGCCGCGGTCGCCGTGAGCGCGTGCCGCAGCAGGCCCTCCCAGGCGGTTCCCGCCTCCGCCGCGTGCGCCAAGGCGGCATCGGCCCAGGCCTCGCCGGGATTGAGCACGGGGTGGGTGAGCACGGCGCCGAGCGCCTCGATCGGCCGGCCGTGCCAGTAGCCGACGAGCGCGGTGCGCCGGATGGCGGCGACGACCGCGCCCGGCACCTCTCGGGCGGCCGCCCGCTCGGACTCCACCAGCGCCACCAGGGGTTCCGGCCAGTGGACCACGTACTGGCGGCCGTAGTGCGCCAGCTCCGCGCGCCGCGCCTCGATCTCGGCGGCCTTCCCTAGCTCCTTCGTGATCAGTCCGGGCAGCGGATCCTCCGGCCGGCCATGCGTCAGGACGGCGGCCAGTCGGCTCCGTTCCGCGACCGGCATCGCGCGCAGCAGGTCCACCACGGCCTGCGCCTCGGCGTCGTCCCAGCGGTGGCCGTTCGCCGCGCCGATCGACCCGACGTGAGCCGCGAGGGCCCACGTATCCCCCCGCCAGATCAGTTCCCGCGCCCGTGCCATCGCGCTCGGGTAGTGCACCGCCAGCCCCGTCATCGTCCACACGTCCCTTCCGCGGCAGCGAGATCCCCCGCCTCGCACCGCGCCCCCACCGTCGTCTCCCCGACGACCGTCACAGTCCCCATGCCCGCAGAGCGTAGAACCGCGCTCTGACAACGCCCCTTCTGCCCCTGTGCATGGCCTGATTCAGCCTATGGTGCGTTTATTGATGATCTGTCATGCTCCGAGCAGGATGCGGGGAGCTCCTGTGGGGGGGACATGGCAAAGCTAGGGCGGCCTCAACCGCTCGGACTCGGACATGCGGCCCAGGAAGCCCATTCGATCGCCGCCCCGATGCTGACGGCTGCCGCACTGGCCTTGGCAGGCGTAGTGGCGGGAGCAGGCCCGAAAACCTTCGTCTGGTCTGGGCCCACGCTCCTCGTCCTGGTCGCAGCGTCGCTGTTCTTGGTGGCCAGCATTCAACTGCATTACCATGCACGCCATTTCTACTATTCCGTACAGGACATCGATTTCTGGTACGGGCTTGACGTCCGACACGGATCCGAAGTATTCAAAGAATTGTGTCACCGCCAGCGACAAGACTTCGAAATATGGGAGCGCTACATACGGCGAGCCGCGATGTGCTTCAATACGGGGGCCATGCTGCTGGGAGTAGGCGTATCTCTGGCACTTGCCCCAACACCGGGCGACAAGCAGGAGCCCTGGCGCTGGACCGCCCTCTCCATGGTGCTCATCTGCACTGTGGTGGACATGGCATGGATTGCATATCTGTACAGCAAAAGGTCTCTATACGCGAATCGCGATGCCGCCCTGAATGGACTCAATTCCGTCCCCGATGAGCCTAGCGAGGGATAGAACAATGGACATGCACGCCATGACTCTTCCAGGGTTCGTCGGCTCCAGTCGGCGACACCGAACCAAGGAATGTTCCGGTGACGGATGTTTCGGGCCGATCCCCACCCGGGCGGCGGCCGGGGACACCGAGGCGGCATGGGCCGAAGCACTCCGCCAGGGGAAGACCGCAATCTCGGCGTATATCGAAAACTACAAGGTCAGCCACACACAGGGCTGCCGATATGAGGACCTTCCGCCTTCGATCCATCACGCAGCAGGGGTCGGAGGCCGCAGGCCGGAGCCCCATCTCGAACGGGCCCTTGCCGAGCTGAACGAGGCCCGCCGCAAGGACTAGCCACCCGTCCGGCAACCCGAGCCACGCCCGCCACTACGATGACGCGCGTGGCTCGGACGGACAGGGAACGGGGGCATCGCCCTTCCCCGTGGCTGGGTCTGTGCGCGCTCGCACTCGGAAGCTTCGCCGCAGGCGACACCATGCACCGGGTGCGCGCGGCGGCGGAATGGGCTGTCACGTGGTGGCCCTGGCTGCTGCTGGTGCTGGCGCTGCTCAACCTCGTGCGGTCCTTCGTCGCCGTCAACTCCCTCATCGCGCCCGGCATCCTGGCCGCGATCGCCCTCGCGGGGCTCGCCTCGGGGCACGCGGTCAGCGGCCGTGTCCTGGTGAACATCGTGCTGCCGGTGTCGCTCGTCCTGGTGGGCGTCGTCATGCTGCGCCCCTTCGGCGGCGCGGAGGACGCGAGGTGGACCCGGTTCCTGGCCACCGGGCGCGTGGACGGGCCGGGAGCGATCGGCGACCGCACGCGGCATCCGCGCCTGGAACTGCGTGCCGTCGCCGGTGAGATCCGCGCCGACCTCACCGGCTCGGCACTCGACGGCGACGTGACCGTCCACATCACCGCGATAGCCGGCCACGTGCATCTGACCGTGCCCCGGAACTGGCCGGTCACGGTGCGCACGACGGGCATGGTGTTCACGCGCGTCACCGACTCGGGACCACGGGACGCCATCGACGGGGATTCCGGTGGTGTGGGGCTGCATCTCCTCGGGCTGGGCGGCGCCGTCAGCCTCGTCCGGGTGTAGGCGTCATCTCAGGCCGTCCGATATCCGCCGGAACAGACCCCACTCGTCCTCGGCGTCGGGGAGTTTGTGACCCAGCGCCTTGGCCAGGTCGAAGCGGTGCAGGTCGTAGACGACGTACATGAGCCCCGTATATGCCTGGGCCGCCGTCACCGCCCCCTTGTACGCCAGGGCCGCGGCCACGGCGAACACCGCGAGAAGCCACCACCGACCCGGTTCGTCGTACAGCGCCACCACCCCGAGCAGGAAACAGCCCAGGAAGGCGTGGCAGAGGTTCACCGCGGTGTCCAGCGAGTCCCGGGCCGAGCTCAGCGCGGCGGCCAGGCGGCCGGAGACCTGCGGGAGGATGCGCGGCCAGGATGCCAGCGTCGCCAGTCCGTAGCGCTCCCCGGCCCTCAATTCACCGGCGCGCAGGGCGTTTCCCAGGGCGGTGGGCAGCAACACGTTCCCGGGGGGAAGGGCGGACAGACGCCGAACGGCCAGATGGCGATCGCGTTCGAGCCTGCTGACGGCGTCCTGCTCACGTATCTGCTCCCGGAGGCTCTTGCCGGACGGATCGGCGGCGTCCTTTGCCTCACGCGTGGTCGCGTCGAACAGCACCGCCCACCTGCGCCGCTGATGCTCCGCCAGCACTTCCGCCAGCCGCGACGTCGGCCCCCACCGGTCCCAGTAACCCTCCAGCACCCGGACGGCCCGCACCTGGAAGGGGTGAAGCAGCAGGCCCAGCAGGGCGGCGCAGGCGGAGATCGCGAGCAGCGTGGCCACCGCCGAGACGAGGCTGCCGGGGAGGGCGTCGTGCCACCGGGCGCGGCCCGAGAAGGCACCCGCCCGGCCCAACGCCCAGGCGTACGCCACGAACAGGGCGCTCGGTGCGAAGTGCACGGCCAGCATCCGGCGCAACGGGTTCCCGCCCTTCCCCCATTCGCATCAAGGCACCCAGTATGCGCTGGGCCGACCGGGGGTCCGCAGCCGTGCCCATGGTTCGGTCGTGGGGGGTCGCAGCTTGTACCTTCCCCCCATGGCCGCGACACCCCCCACACCGCCGCGACGTGCCGTCCTCGGGCTCGGCGTGGCCGCCGCGCTGCTGCCCGCCGGGAAGGCCGCGGCGGCCGGCAGATCCGTGGTCGGCGGCGAGCGGCTCGGGCGGCGCGGGGTGCAGGTGGCGGCCGGGGCGCCGCGGCTGCCGGAGACCAACTCGCGGTCGTGGATCGTGGCGGACGCCGACACCGGCGAGGTGCTGGCGTCGTACAACGCGCACTGGCCGCTGCCTCCGGCGAGCACGCTGAAGATGCTGTTCGCGGACACGTTGCTGCCGCGCTTCGACCGGCGGACGCGGCACGAGGTGACGCACGCGGACCTGGCCGCCATAGGAGCCGGGAGCAGCCTCGTCGGCATCGAGGCGGGGATCACCTACACCGTCGAGGAGTTGTGGCTGGGGGTGTTCCTTCGGTCGGGGAACGACGCGGTGCACGTGCTGTGCTCGATGAACGGCGGCGTGGAGAAGACGGTCCGGGAGATGCGCGAGCGGGCGCGGGAGTTGCAGGCGAACGACACGTACGTGGTGAGCCCGGACGGCTACGACACCCCCGGCCAGCTGTCCTCGGCGTACGACCTGACGCTCATCGCGCGGGCCGGGCTGCGGAACCCGGATTTCAGGCACTACTGCCGGACGCAGGTCGCACACTTCCCCGGGGAAGAGGGCGCGACCTTCGAGATCCAGAACACCAACCGGCTGCTCGGCGACTACGCCGGCATGATCGGGGTGAAGAACGGCTACACCAGCCACGCCGGGAACACCTTCACCGGCGCGGCGGAGCGCGACGGGCGCACGTTGCTGGTGACCGTGATGCACCCGGAGCCGGGGTACGACGAGGTCTACCGGGAGGCGGCGGATCTGCTGGACTGGGGGTTCGACGCGCTGGGCCGCGTGGAGCCGGTCGGCCGACTGGTGCCGACGCTGAGCCAGGAGCGCGCGCTGGCCGGGGGCCCGCCCGGCGACGACCCAGGACCGCGGCCCGCGCAGGCGGGCGGCTCGAAGGCGTCCTCCTGGATCGGCCCGGCCGCGGAGACCGTCCTGGTTGCGGCGGTCGCCGGGTTCATCCTGGCGATCCGGCGTCGTCCGCTGCCCCAGCGGGCGGCGGCCCGGGACGACGTCCGGAGGCGCGTACGCGACGGCTCGGGCCGCGCCCGCTAGGCGACGACCACCGGCACCGGCACGATGCGGGCCCCCGGCCAGTACGATGTCGCGCCGGACTGCCTCACCCCGGAGGAGAAATGCCGGTATTCACCGCTCTCATGGCAGCCTGCATATTCATGCTCGGATTGATCCTCATCCGGTTGACGGCAATGGAGGCACTCAAGCGGAGGGCCATGTCGCGGAACGGGGTCACCACGGAGGGCGAATGCGTGGACCGCACGTGGAGTCAACCGGGAAAGCCCGACTACGTCCTGACCTGCACGACACGTGAGGGAAGGACCTTTCGCGCCACCTTTGCGAGCGCGGCACTCCCGCCCGGCTTCACCGGCGAGTCGACCGCGACCATCATCTACGACCCGGCGGACCCCGCCACGGCGATGCCGGCCTTCGCCCTGCGGAGACGGCTCTGGAAGAGTCCGGGCGGCGTGTACGCCGTTCTGGGCGGCACGGCCCTCTGCTGCATCGCCGCATGGATGGTCATGGAAAGCCTGTGACCCGGACATGCGGCGCTCCGACCGCTGTCGTACGTACTGCTGACGCGTCCGTCGGCCGCCGCGGGCGAACCCGTCCGGGGCGCCGCTCCCGGCCCGAGGGCCGGGCCGTCAGTTGCGGGCGACCCAGACCTGGTTGAGCTGCTCCTGGTAGTAGAACGACGTCAGCCCGAACGCGGGCACCAGCATCAGTCCCTTCAGCCCCGAGACCGTGTCCTGGAGGCCCGCGAGGCGCTGGGCGCGGGCGATGCGGCAGCCGGTGTTGTAGAGCGAGACGACGGCCGGCACGAGCAGCAGCGCGCCCAGGCTGACGGCGAGGACGGCGAGTGCGGGGCACACCTTGATGCAGGGGTCGAACTCGCGCAGTTCCCTGTTGGCCCGGTAGTACCAGACGAGCCAGTACACGCCGAGGGTGGCGGGCCCGAGGAGCCAGACCGTCTCGGGGCGGCGCATGTCGCCGGAAGGGGTGGCGAGTCCGGCGCGCGCCGATACGGGGAAGCCCGGGAAGGGTCCCCGCGGGTACGGGAGGGTCCGGTAGCGGTCCTCGTTGAACATGCTGCCCCCAGGTCGAGCCTTCGGCAGTGACGGAGCGGATGCGTGCCGAAGAGAAGGTAAAGCTACTTGGCGGTTCGGCAGCGTGTCAGCGGGGAACGCTCACAAATTTCGCACAGGATGTCGGTTCTTCCCCGATCCTGTGTTCGAACCTCCTCCGCGACCGCCGGGATGCGTCGCAGCAGGTCGAACAGGTGCCGGCGCTCGTCGGCGCAGAGGGCGCCGAGCAGCCGGCAACGGGTTCCCCGCCGGCGGCGCGGGTCCGCCCCGCCGCCCGACGCCCGTCGCCGACCGGGCGCGAACCGCGCGAAGCCGGCCGCGCGGCGGGCCCGGCCGGCACGTCCGCCCGAAGCCCCCCCCGAAGCCCCCCGCGAGCCCCCGCTCCTGACACCGGGAGCGGGGGCCTTCGCATGCCGGGAACCCACCGGGGAATCGCGCTTGAACATGTTCAAAAACAGGTCTACAGTCATCGCCAACGGGTTTTGAACACGTTCGAAAAGGGTGGGACCCATGGACCTCACGGTCGTCGCGTACGTCATCTACCTGCTCATCAGCATCGCGCTGACGGTGTGGGTGGCCCGGACGCTCAGCAAGGCGGGCAGGATCTTCCTCGAGGACGTCCTCCACGGGAACGAGAAGCTCGCCGAGGCCGTCAACCATCTCCTGGTGGTCGGCTTCTACCTCGTCAACCTCGGCTTCGTCGCGCTCTACCTGAAGAACGCCGACCCCGTCGAGAACTCCCGCGATCTGTTCGAGGCGCTCTCGGTCAAGCTCGGCGTCGTCCTCCTCGTCCTCGGCGTACTGCACCTGGGCAATGTGTACGTCCTCAACAAGATCCGCCGCCGGGGCGTCATGGACCGCGAGCAGGTCCCGCCCGTCCGCCCGCAGGGCTGGACCGGCCCCGTGCGGCCCGGGGTCTGACGGCGATGGACCACACCCCTGCGACCGGGGCCGCTCCCGCGGCCCCGGTGCCGGTCCGCCGGCTGACCGTCCTGTACGACCCCGACTGCTCGCTCTGCTCCTTCGTCCGCGGCTGGCTGGCACGCCAACGGCAGATCGTGCCGCTGGACCTCGTCCCGGTCGGCTCAGAGGAGGCGCGGCGCCGCTTCCCTGAACTGGACCACGCCACGACCCTGCGCGAGATCACCGTCATCGGGGACTCGGGGCAGATCTACCGGGACGACGCCGCCTGGCTGGTCTGCCTGTGGGCGCTGGCCGAATACCGGCCCATGGCGCACCGCCTCAGCACACGCGCCGGGGCCCCGGTCGCCCGCGCCGCCGTGCTCGCCGCCGCCCGTTTCCGCGAGGCGCAGTGGGGCCGCGGAGCCGCCGCGACCGGCTGGGGCGGGCGGGGCTACGCGGCCGCCGACGGCTGGTCGTACGACCCGGCGCTGGGCTGGACGCACACCTCCGCGGGCCCCGCCCCGGACGCCTGCGCGGACGGCTGCGCCCCGCCCGGTTAGGCTCACGGACGTGGAAGAAGCACCCCCCGGCACGGTCCCCGGAGCACCCCGGCCCGCCAAGAGCGAGCAGACGCGCGCCCTGATCCTCGAGACGGCCATGAGGCTGTTCGAGGAACGGGGCTACGACAAGACCACGATGCGCGCCATCGCCAAGGAGGCCGGGGTCTCGGTCGGCAACGCCTACTACTACTTCGAGGGCAAGGAACACCTCGTCCAGGGCTTCTACGACCGCCTCGCCGCCGAGCACGAGGCAGCGGTCCAGGGCGTCCTGGACGGCGGTGGGGACCGGGACCTGGCGGCACGGCTGCTCACCGTGATGACCGCCTGGATCGACGTGGCCCGCCCCTACCACCAGTTCGCCGCACAGTTCTTCAAGAACGCCGCCGACCCGTCGAGCCCGCTGAGTCCCTTCTCCCCCGAGTCGCACCCGGCCCGTGACGCCGCCATCTCCATCCACGAACGGGTGCTCTCCGGCTCGGACACGAAGGTCGACGCGGAACTCGCCCAAGTCCTGCCGGAACTGATGTGGATGTACCAGATGGGCATCGTCGTCTACTGGGTCTTCGACCACTCCCCCGACACCGAGCGCACCCGCCGGCTGGTCGCGCGCACCGCCCCGCTCGGCGCTCGCGTCCTGCGGCTCTCCCGCTACCGGCTGCTGCGGCCGATCGTGCGCGAGATCCGGGAGCTGCTCTCGGAGTTCCTCTTCGAGCGCTGAGGCCCGGCGCGGCCCCCGCGGCGGCGGGGAACGGGGCGCACGCGGCCGCCGGCTCGCGTCCGGTCAGCTCACGGCGGGCTCCGCCAGCACCGCCCAGACCGTCTTGCCGTAGCGGCCGCGCTCGCGGACGCCCCAGGTGTCCGACAGCGCCTGCACCAGCCGCAGACCGCGGCCCGACTCGTCGCCGTCCCCCGCGTCGCGGGGGACGGGGCGGACTTGTGCGCCGCCGTCGGAGACCTCGACGACGCACGAGCCGTCGGCCAGCACGGTCACCGCCACCTCGAACTCCCGCTCCAGGAGCGGACTGTGCCGTACCGCGTTGGTCGCCAGTTCCGACACGACCAGGACGACGGACTCGACGGTCCCGTCCTCCTGCTCCCAGCCCTCGAGGTGATCACGTACGCGGTGCCGTGCCAGCCCGACCGACGTCGGGTGCCGTGGCAGCCGGAACGCACTGCGCCTCATCAGGTCACTCTCCCCATGAGCGAACGCCCCCCTTCCGTTGCGCCATCCCTTACCAGTTTCGACGCGGGGAATGCGCTCCGTGTCAGATTGTTCGCACTCGGTGAGCGCTTTCCGGCCAAATTCAGCCGTTCGGGGAGGCGAGGGTCACGATCGTGATGTCCGAGGGCGCGCCCACCCGGACCGGCGGACCCCAGGCACCGGCGCCACGCGTCACGTACAGCTGGGTGTCGCCGTACGCCTCCAGTCCCGCCACGGTGGGATTGGCCAGTTCCGCGACGTAGTTGCCGGGCCACAGCTGCCCGCCGTGGGTGTGCCCGGACAACTGCAGGTCGACGTGGTGCCGGACCGCCTCCTCGATCATCACCGGCTGATGGGCGAGGAGCACGACCGCGCGCGAGGTGTCCCGGTCGCCGAGCGCCTTGGTGAAGTCGGGGGCGGCCTGATGGTTCGCGCCGCTGATGTCGTTGACCCCGGCCAGGTCGAAGCCGGCGAGTTCGGTGCGGGCGTTCTCCAGCGGGTGAACGCCCAGGTCACGGACGAAGTCGATCCAGGGCGCGGCACCGGAGAAGTACTCGTGGTTGCCGGTGACGAAATAGCTTCCGTCCCGTGCCCGGAGCCGGGCCAGCGGCTCCGCCGCGGCGCCCAGTTCCTGCACCGATCCGTCGACCAGGTCGCCGACGATGGTGACGAGATCCGGACAGGCCCCGTTGATCGTGTCCACGATCCGCTGGGTGTGGGCCTTGCCGAGGATCGGGCCGAGGTGGATGTCGCTCACCACGGCGATCCGGTAGCCGTCCGCGCTCGCCGGGAGCTTGGCGAGCGGCACGGTGACGTACTTCAGCCGGGGACCGCGCAGCACGCCGTACATGCCGTGGCCGACGGTCGCCCCCGCGGCCACGGCCGCCGCGGCTCCGACGGTACGGGCGACGAAGAGCCGACGTGTCGGCCCGGCGGCAGGGGCGGCGACCGCAACCGCGACCGCTGCCTCCGAATGCGACTCGAACTGTGGCTGCGGCTCGGACTGCGGCGCCGGTGACGGCGACGGTACCTGCGCCCGCGGGGCGGCCTCCCCCGCCCCCGTCACGCTCCGGGCCCGGTCCCTCCGCTCCAGCACCCCGCGCAGCAGCGGCCGTACGGCCTCGCCCACCAGCACCGCGAGCGTCAGGTAGAGCAGCACCGCCAGCCACACATACCCCGGCCAGGCGAGCCACCGCTCCGCCGCGAGCGGCAGTGCCCGCCCGCCGACCAGCGCGCCCAGGCTCAACAGCGGCAGCACGATCGCCAGGACCGTCCCGGCGCGCCGCCACCGGCCGCCCGGCGCGGACACGTCGCGGACCAGCCGCCGCCACAGGTAGTAGTGCACCCCGCCGAAGAGGGCCAGGACGAGCGCGACGACGGCTACCGCGACGAGGATCACCGTCCCGCCCGCAGGGCTCTCAGTCCGCGGACACCGATGACGCCGATCGCGGTGCCGAGCACGAGCGAGGTGATCGCCAGCGCGAGATGCACCCAGAAGTACGCGGTGGGCGAGCCGTGGTCACCGCCCTCGAAGGCGAGCCCGCTGGCGTCCTTCCACAGGTTCTTGACGAATGTCGTCCATACGATCCAGCTCCACACCCCGAAGGCGGTCAGGAACCAGGACACGGGGCGGCTGAGCTTCATGCGACCAGTATGCGGGCAACCGCGCGGCCCCCTCCGCCAGGGTGGCCGGGCGGGCCGTGCCGCGGAACCTCGCCCCAAGACGCCCGCCGGCACTGCCCGGTTGCACATCCGGGACGTGGGATCGGTCACGGCCCGATCCGCCCCCCATGCCTGCCGCCGGTCACAAACGGCCTGTAACTTCTCACCGTGCCGAACTCCTCCCTCCGCGCCGCGCGCCGCCCCGCCATGGCCCTGACCGCCCTCGCACTCGCCTGCGGCACGGCCCTGACCACCGCGCCCGGCGCGCACGCGAAGACCCCCTCCCCCTCGTCCTCACCGACGCCGCCCGCACAGATGTCGAGCGTCGGCGGCGAGCGGCTGGGACTCCCCGGCACCCAGGTCAGCCCGCTCACCGGAGCTCCCGCGCTGCCCGAGAAGCTCACGGCACGGTCGTGGATCGTCTCGGACGCCGAGACGGGGCAGGTCCTGGCCTCCCACAACGCCCATTGGAAGCTGCCGCCCGCCAGCACGCTGAAAATGCTCTTCGCGGACACGCTGCTGCCGAAGTTCGAGAAGTCGCAGACGCACAAGGTGCTCCTCTCCGACCTCGACGGCGTCGGCGCGGGCAGCAGCCTCGTGGGCATAAAGGAGAACCTCTCCTACTCCGTCCACGACCTGTGGCTCGGTGTCTTCCTCCGCTCCGGCAACGACGCCGTCCACGTGCTCGCCTCGATGAACGGCGGCGTCGACGCGACCGTCCTGGAGATGCAGCGCAAGGCCGCGGACCTGCAGGCGAACGACACCACCGTGATCTCCCCGGACGGCTACGACATGCCCGGCCAGGTCTCCTCGGCGTACGACCTCACCCTCTTCGCCCGCTCCGGCCTGCAGAACGCGGACTTCCGCGAGTACTGCTCGACCGTGAGCGCCAAGTTCCCCGGCAAGTGGAAGACGGTGAAGGGCAAGAACGGCAAGAAGAGCACGAAGAAGCGCGAGAGCTTCGAGATACAGAACACCAACCGCCTGCTCACCGGCGACAGCGACCTGGCGTCGTACCAGGGCATCGCGGGCGTGAAGAACGGCTACACCAGCAATGCGGGCAACACCTTCACCGGGGTCGCGCAGCGCGGCGACCGCACGCTGCTCGTGACCGTCATGCACCCCGAAGTGGGCCACAACGTCGCCTACAAGGAGGCCGCGAAGCTCCTCGACTGGGGCTTCAAGGCCGACGGCATGGTCACCCCCGTGGGCACCCTGGTGCCCCCGAAGTCCGCCATCCCCTCCGCCGCCCCGTCGGCCTCCGCCACGCCCAGCGCCAAGGCGTCGGCCCGGGCGACCGCCGCGGACGCCTCGTCGGGCCGCGGCGGGGTCTGGACGGCCCTCGCCATCACCGGCGGCTCCGCCCTGGTCGTCGCCGCCCTGGCCTTCCTCGTACGGCGACGCTGGCCGCTGCCGCAGCGGCCGACGGTCGCCATCCCCGCGCCCACCAAGCCCGGCGACGACGCCCCGGCGAAGCCCGCGGCCGCGGAGTCGGCGGAGCCGGAGAAGTCGGCGGCCCCGGAGAACGCGAAGAAGGCAGAGACGGCCGATACGGCGAAGGCGCCGGAGAAGACGGGCAAGGAGGGCAAGGAGGGCAAGGCGGCGGAAGCAGAGGCGACGGAGAAGACGGCCGCGGAGCAGGCCGGCGCCTCGGCGGACCGGTCGTCCTGACCGCCCGTCACACCCGTCACAACCCTCCCGTGCCGGACGCCGTATTCCGCTGAGGCGATATGGCCGGATCTGTGGGGTCCCGGTCCGCGAGCCCGCGGCACGGCGTTAGGGTCGGCGCCGACCGAAAGATCGTTCCCGTCGGTCCTGCGGTCGGAATCAGGCCGGTGGCTTCCGCCACCGGCCTGATTCGTGTCTCGCGCCGTGCGCACCGGATCCCCCGGCCGGGGGGCGCTCGACGGCGCACGTGCGGCTCGTGCGCCCACCCCGCTGCGACCGCCCCCTGCCGTGCGGGCGGACCGGCCGGTACCCAGGTATCAGGCAACCGGTACCGGAAGAGGAGCACGCCATGGGCATGTTGTCGGTCATCGGGCTCGCCCTGAGCCTCGTCGCGGTCGCCTACTGCCTCCGCTCGGCCTTCCGGGCCAAGACCCCCGCCGGACGCGCCGGCTGGACGATCGCCGCCCCCGCGGCGGTCCTCGCCGGGGTCTACCTGGTGGGGTACATCCTCGTCACCGTGCTGGTGCTGGCCGCCGCGTGGTTCACGGTCGCGCATTTCCTGCGCTGAGGCGATGAGTTCCGGGCGGCCCGCCGGTCCACCTCTGCGTACACCCGATACCGGAGGAGACCACGATGACCGCCACCGACACGACCGCTCCGTCCCTCGACCGCAGCCGCAGCCGCAGCCGCGCGAACTCCGCCGTGTGGGCGCTGCAGATCCTGCTCGCCCTGTTCTTCGCGATCGCCAGCGCGACGCCGAAGCTCATCGCGCACTCCTCGGCCGTCGAGAGCTTCGACACGATCGGCTACGGCAGCTGGTTCATGTACCTCATCGGCGCCCTCGAACTCGCCGGCGCCATCGGTCTCGTCGTCCCGCGCCTGGCCGGGATCGCCGCGGTGGCCTTCATCGGCCTGATGGTCGGCGCGTTCGCCTTCCAGATCGGGTACTTCGACGGGAAGAACGCCGCCACGCCCCTCGTCATCGGCGCCCTCATGGGGATCATCGCCTGGCGTCGGCTGCGCCGCGCGTGACCGCGTACGCCACGAAGTCGGCCCACGCCTCCGGGCTGAAGGCCAGCCCAGCCCCGGCCCGGTCCTTGGAGTCCCGCACCAGGACCGCGCCGCGGCCGAAGGCGACCTCGACGCACGCTCCGCCCTCGGAGTTGCTGTAGCTGGACGTGAACCACACGAGCCCGACACTCAAGGTTCCTCCGCCAGGTCCTCGATGAACCGCGCGGACTCCTCTGGCCCGAGAGCCTGGCGGGTGATCATGTCGTGACGCCGCATGACGATACTGACCCTTCCCGGGTCCGCATAGAGGATTCCCGTGGTCTGCCCCTCCTCGTAGACCAAGCGCTGATGGTCGGCCGTTTCCAGCAAGACGAACGGACCGTGCAGACCGGGATGGAGCCCTCGGTCGGCAGGCATGACCTGGATGGTGATGTTCCGGGCCCGCCCCCGCACGAGCAGAGTCCGCAGCTGCTCCCTGTGCGCGTCGCGGTCCGCGAAGGAACGCAGCGCCGACTCCTCGACCACGAAGCTGAACGATCGGGTTCGGCTGTCCAGCATCAACTGGCGTTCCAGCCGCGCCGCCACCCGTTCCTCGAGCGTCTCCTCGTCCAGTGGCGGCCAATGCGACGAGAGCAGCGTGCGCACGTACGCCTCGCTCTGCAGGAGCCCCGGGATGTACTGGCTCTCGTACCAGTTGACGGCGATCGCCTCGGCCTCGTACCGCATGTAGTCGCGCGCATAGGACGGGTACCTCTCCGGGGCGAGGAACGCCTCCGCCGCCGTCAGTTTGCCCTGCGCACCGCAGAGCCCGTCGGCGACCTGAAGCAGCCGCTGCGTCGGGCGGCGCCGCCCCTGCTCCATCGACTTGACGGTCTCGTAGCCGTACCCCGCCTCGTCGGCCAGCCGCTCGCGTGTGACGCCCGCGTGTTCGCGCCAGAGCTTGACCTGGTTTCCGCAGTACCGCCACGCCATCGGGGGCGGGGACACGTCACTCGCCACTCGGGTACAACCACCCTCCGTACTCGCGCCGCTACTCCCGAGCGTACGCTCCGACCTGCACTTTTGAGCCATGAACGAGACAACTCCCCCTGTCGAGTGGTGGTTTTCGCGCCACCCGCGCAGCGTCGGCCGGGCCCGTGCCAGGCTGCGGGAGCAGGCCGAGGTGTGGGGCCTGCCCCCGGATGCGGTGGAGACCGCGGTCCTGCTGCTCAGCGAGCTGATGAGCAACGCCGTCCGGCATGCGCGCGTCCCGCCGGACCGCCGGATCGCCGCGCGCGCCGCCCTGGCCTCGGGGGTTCTGCGGGTGGAGGTGTGCGACGCGGGCGACGGCCTTCCCGTCCCGCGGCGGGTGTCGGCGAGCGATGAGTCCGGGCGGGGTCTGGCGCTCGTGGAAACGCTCGCCGACGCGTGGAACGTTCAACCTCGGCCGTATGGCATCGGCAAAGCGGTCTGGTTCGAACTCAGAGTGACAAAACAATGCGTAAACAGTAGTGACCAGTGGCCGGATCTCGACGTAGGGTTCGCGCCATGGACAGTGACCTGGGACTCCTGAACGTCATCGACGTCGAGGCGACGTGCTGGGACGGCGAGCCGCCGCAGGGCTCGGTGAGCGAGATCATCGAGATCGGGCTGACCGTCGTGGACCTCCACGCGGGTGAGCGCGTCGCCCGCCACCGCGTTCTCGTGCGGCCGGCGCGCTCGGCCGTGAGTCCCTTCTGCACGCAGCTGACCGGCCTCACGCAGGCCGATGTGGACTCCGGCCTGGACTTCGCGGACGCCTGCAAGCTGCTCGCAGTCGAGCACCGCGCGGGGGCACGCGGCTGGGCCAGTTGGGGCGACTACGACCGCCACCAGTTCAACCGCCAGTGCCGCGCGACCGGCACGACGTACCCGTTCGGCGGTCGGCACACCAACGTCAAGACGCTCTTCACCCAGGCCCACGGACTCGCCAAGCGCCCCGGCATGGCGGACGCGCTCCATCTCGCCGGGCTGCCCCTCGAAGGCCGCCACCACCGCGGCGAGGACGACGCGTGGAACGTGGCCGCCCTCGTCGTCGACCTGGTACGCCGGGGCGCCTGGCCGGGGTCGCCCGTCAACTGACCGTGGGCGGGCGCCTTCCCGTGCCTTCCCGCGCCTTCCGCGCCTTCCGCGCCTTCCCGCGTCAGGCCGTCTCGGGCCGCCCGGGCCGCTCGCCGTCCGGCTCTCCCGGCCCGTCCTTCCCCGCGGTGGCGGCGATCTCCGCGCTGTGCGGGGTCGCCGTCCACGCGGCGCAGTACAGCAGCAACTTCGCCGTGAAGTTGATCCACAGCAGCAGCGCGATGGGCACGCCGAAGGCGCCGTACATGCTCTTGGTGGCCACGCTCTGCAGATAGCCGCTGATGAGCAGCTTCAGCACCTCGAAGCCGATCGCACCGATGAGGCTCGCGACGAGGACGTCGCGCCGGTTCGGGGTGACCCCGGGCAGCAGGGTGAGCAGGTAGGCGAGGATCAGCAGGTCCACGAGGACGGCGATGCAGAATCCGGCCACCGACAGCAGGGCGCGCCCGGGTCCGTGCCGGTCGAGGCCGATGGCGTCGCCGAGGCGCCCGACCGCGGTGCCGGCGAGGGCCGAGCAGGCGACGGAGAGCAGGGCGACGGCCCCCAGGCCGACCAGGACGCCGAAGTCCTTGAGCTTCCGGACGAACGGGTTGGCGGGCTCGTCGTCCTTGTGCCAGACCGCGCGCAGGCAGTCGCGCAGGGCACCCACCCAGCTGACGCCGGTGAGGACCAGCAGGACGGCGGCGATGGCGCCCACCGTGCCGGCGTTGTCGACGAGCCCGCCGATGTTGAGCTGGTCGGCGATGCCGGGGACCTGGTCGGCCAGCTTGTCCTCCAACTCCTTGAGCCGGCCGGGGGACAGCAGGGCCGCGCCGACCGCGGCGCCGACGGTCAGCAGCGGGAAGAGCGCGACGAAGCTGACGAAGGTGATGGCGGCGGCGAGCCGTGTCCAGTGGACGCTCTCCAGATGCTCGTAGGTACGCCAGGCGTGGGTGCGCATGACCCGCGCGATCCACGGTCCGATCACTGGGAGCCGAGTCAGCCATTCCATACCGCGCGCCTACCCTCCGTCACGACGTGCACTCTAGGCGGCGGTTGCCGTCGCGGCGATGATCGCGTCCAGGACGCGGTCCGTGTCGGTCGCTGATGTACGCCAGTTGCTGAAGGCGGCCCGCACGGCGGGCACACCGTGGAGGACCGTCGGGGTGAGGAACGCCTCCCCGGAGGCGGCGACGGCGCGGACGAACGCGTCGACGCGCTCGGCCGAGGCCTCGCCGGCGAGGGTGAAGCAGACGACGTTGAGCCGGACGGGCGCGAGGAGTCGCAGGCGGGGGTCGGCCTCGATGCGCTCGCCCAGGCGCCGCGCACAGGCGGCGTTGCGTTCGACGACCTCGCGGTGGCCCTCGCTGCCGTAGGCGGTGAGGGCGAACCAGGCGGCGAGGGCGCGCAGACGGCGGGAGTTCTCCGGGGTCAGGTGGAGGAAGTCCGGGTCGGGGAGGGCGGGCACGCCCAGGTAGGGCGAGGCGTTGTGGAAGACCCGCACCTGCAGGTCCTGTCGGCGGGTGAACTGCACGGCCGCGTCATAGGGAACGTTCAGCCATTTGTGGAGGTCGAGGCAGACGGAGTCGGCGGCGTCGATGCCGTCGGTCAGGTGCGCGTACGAGGGCGACAGCGCGGCGAAGCCGCCGAACGCGGCGTCGACGTGGAGCCAGAAGTCGTGACGCTCCTTCAGGACGGCGATCGCGCGCAGGTCGTCGAAGTCGACGGTGTTGACGGTGCCGGCGTTGGCCACCACGACGGCCGGACGGCCCTCCAGCGCCTCCAGCGCCGCCGCGAGGCGGTCGACGTCCACCGCCTCGCGCCCTCCGGGCAGCACGGGCACGCGGGTGAGGGACGACCGCCCGAGGCCGAGCACGGACAGGGACTTGTCGATGCTGGAGTGCGGGGTGCCCGACAGCACCGTCACCGGGCCGAGCGCGCCCAGCCCGTCACGGGACACGGACACCCCCAGCCGTTCGCCGAGCCACTCCCGCGCCACGGCCAGGCCCACGGTGTTGGAGACGGTCGCGCCCGTGACGAAGGCACCGCTGTGCGCCTCGCCGAGGCCGATCATCCCGCGCAGCCAGCCGAGCGTCTCGCGTTCCAGGGCGGACGCGGACGAGTCGCCGCCCACGGAGGTGTTCTGGTCGTAGGTGCTGGTGAGCCAGTCCCCCGCGATGGCGGCGGGGGTCGCTCCCCCGGTGACGAAGCCCAGGTAGCGGGGTCCGGCGCTGCCCGAGAAGCCGGGTGCCCACCGCTGGGCGAAGAGCGCGAGCGCGCCCTCGGCGCCGGTCCCCGTGAGGGGCGGCGGCAGTGGCAGGGGCGCGGGCCCCGGGCGGGCGGCCGGGCGGTCGTCGACGGCGGCCAGTTCGCGGGCGGCCAGATCCCGTACCGACTGCAGGAGTTCGGGAAGGTGCGCGCGGTCCGCGGCGAGTGTGGGATGCATGGACGCAGCGTAGGCAGGAGGCCGTACCGGGATCGCGGTCCACTCGGGGGAAACCGGACCGGTCACCCGTGGTTGCGCCCAGGCCCGCGGATCTCCGCGGGCCGGGCGACACTCACGCGCGTCCGGGGCCGCCGTTCACGGCCGCCCCGGACGTGCTCAGACGTGCGGTGTGCCGCCTGCGGGAGCCGGACTGAGCGGCTCGCAGGCACTCGGCTGGTGCGGCACCAGCCGGGGCCCGGGGCCGCCGCTGCCGAGGGGGTAGTCCCACAGGCTGCGCCAGACGCCCTTCTCGTCCTGCTCGTACAGGGCGAAGGAGCCGGCGGTCCAGGTGGCGGCGAAGTCCGCCAGGTCCAGCTGGGCGCGGTCCAGCTCCTCGTCGGGGATGCCGTGGCCGATGGTGACGTGCGGGTGGTACGGGAACTGCAGCTCACGCCGGACGGGACCGGAGCGGACGCGTTCCTGGAGCTCGGCGCAGTCGAGACCGCCCTGGACGAGCTCGACGTAGACCACCGGGGTCACCGGCCGGAAGGTCGCCGTCCCCTCCAGCCGCATCGGGAAGGCGCGGCCGGTGGCGGCGACCTCGGTGAGATGCTCCCGGAAGGCCGGGAGCAGCGCCGTGTCCACCTCGGTGGGCGGGAGCAGCGTGACATGGGTGGGGATGCAGTGCGCCAGCGGGTCTCCGTAGCCGGCGCGGCGCCGCTGCAGCAGGCTGCCGTAAGGCTCGGGGACCGCGATCGACACGCCGATCATGCGGGTTCCCACGTGTTCACCCCTTCCCCGGGTCGGTCCGAGGCATCGTACGCACGCCGTACGACACCACTGCGTCACCTGCCAGTGTGACGCGCGCGCGGCCCTCGGCGCGAGCGTCGTCCGTCACACCCGCGCGGGACTTAGGGCCCCTCTTTCCGGGTGTGGAAAGACCGGCCGTCAGTGCTTCGCGGGCAGGAAGCCGATCCTCTCGTAGGCCTTCGCCAGGGTCTCCGCGGCGACCGCCCGTGCCTTCTCGGCGCCCTTGGCGAGGACCGAGTCCAGCGTCTCCGGGTCACCGAGGTATTCCTGGGTGCGCTCGCGGAAGGGGGTGACCCATTCCACGAAGACCTCCGCGAGGTCGGTCTTGAGCGCACCGTAGCCCTTGCCCTCGTACTTCTGCTCGAGTTCCGGGATTCCGGTGCCGGTGAGGGTGGAGTAGATGGTCAGCAGATTGCTGATGCCCGGCTTCTCCTGCTCGTCGTAGCGGATCACGGTGTCGGTGTCGGTCACCGCGCTCTTGATCTTCTTCGCCGAGGCCTTGGGCTCGTCCAGGAGGTTGATCAGGCCCTTCGGGGACGCCGCCGACTTGCTCATCTTCGACAGCGGTTCCTGCAGGTCGTAGATCTTCGCCGTCTCCTTGACGATGTACGCGTCGGGGATGGTGAAGGTGTCGCCGAAGCGGCCGTTGAAGCGCTCCGCGAGGTCGCGGGTGAGTTCGATGTGCTGGCGCTGGTCCTCACCGACGGGGACGGCGTTCGCCTGGTACAGCAGGATGTCCGCGACCTGCAGGATCGGGTACGTGAACAGGCCGACGGTGGCCCGGTCCGCGCCCTGCTTGGCGGACTTGTCCTTGAACTGCGTCATGCGGGACGCCTCGCCGAAGCCGGTGAGGCAGTTGAACACCCAGCCGAGCTGCGCGTGCTCGGGGACGTGGCTCTGGACGAACAGGGTGCAGCGCTCCGGGTCGAGGCCCGCGGCGAGCAGCTGGGCGGCGGCGAGCCGGGTGTTGGCGCGCAGCTCGGCCGGGTCCTGCGGCACGGTGATCGCGTGCAGGTCGACGACCATGTAGAAGGCGTCGTGGGACTCCTGCAGCGCCACCCACTGGCGGACCGCGCCCAGGTAGTTGCCCAGGTGGAACGAACCTGCGGTGGGCTGGATGCCGGAGAGCACACGGGGTCGATCGAGAGCCATGGCACTCATTCTCTCAGGTCCGCGCGGGATCTTTGCCCGCGACGGGAACCCCGGGCGGGGCAGCGGTGTAGAAGGGGTGACGGGAGCCGCACGGGGGCGGCGCCGGGCAGGGGAAGGGGGTCCGCCACGGAGGGGGAGGCGGCGGTGATCGCGCGCGTACGCGCCGGCGAGCGGGAGGCGTACGCGGAGCTGGTGCGCCTGCACGCGGATGTCGCGCACCGGACCGCCGTGCTGCTGGGCGCGGGCGCCGACGCGGAGGACGTGGTGCAGAACTCCTTCGTCAAGGCCTACCGCGCGCTCGCGGGCTTCCAGGAGGGCGCGGCCTTCCGGCCCTGGCTGCTGCGGATCGTCGCCAACGAGGCGCGCAACGCCGGGCGGGCGGCACGCCGCCTGCGGTCGGCGGTGGAGCGCAACGCCGTGCTGGAGGCCCTTCCCCCGGCACAGGACGACCCGGAGTCGCTGGCGGTGTCGCGGGAGCGGCGGGCGGAGCTGCTCGCCGCCGTCCAGCGGCTGAGCGATCCGCACCGGATGGTGGTCACCTGCCGCTATCTGCTGGAGCTGGACGAGGAGGAGACGGCGACGGTGCTCGGCTGGCCGCGCGGCACGGTGAAGTCCCGGCTGCACCGGGCCCTGGCCCGGCTGCGGGCGGGGCTCGGCGAGCCCGTGCTGGCCGCCCGAGGCGGCGACGGGGGGCGGCGCCCATGACCGACCGGCTCCCGGAGGAGCTGCGCGAGGCGGGACGGCGGCTGGAGATCCCGGCGCCGTCGCCCGACTCGGTCGCCGAGCAGGTGCTGGCCCGGCTGCTGGCCGAGGCGGTGCCGGGCGCCGTCGCGCCGGGTCGCGCCGCCCGGGCGCGCGCGTGGGCCGCGGCGCGGTGGCGGGCCCTGACGGCGGTGCTCTGCGGGCTGCTCGTGGTGCTGGTGCTGACCCCGCCGGTGCGGGCCGCGGTGGCCGACTGGTTCGGCTTCGGCGGTGTCGTCGTGCACCGCGACCCCACGGCCACCCCGGGCGCGGGCGCCCCGCCGCCGGTGCGGGGCGACGAGCCGACGGCCGGGGCCTATGTGCCGGCGGAGCTGGGCGAGCCGGACGGGGTGGCGTTCACCGACGGCGGCCGGGTGCTGTCGATGAGCTGGCGGGTGGAGGGCCGCACCGTACGGCTCGATCAGTTCCGGGCCACGATCGACGTGGTCTTCCTCAAGAGGGTCGGCAGCGCGGGCGAATGGATCGACATGGGCGGCGACACCGGGATGTGGTTCGCCGAGCCCCACTACGTCCAGCTGGTCGGCCCCGACGGGCGTAGCCGCCGCGAGCCGCCGCGGACCGCCGGGCCGACCCTGGTCTGGCAGCGCGGTCAGACCACGCTGCGCCTGGAGGGGGTGCCCGACCGGGCCCGCGCGCTCGCCATCGCGGAGTCCGCGCGCGAGTCCGCCGCCCCGTCCTCCTGACCTGAATGCGCGGCGGAGGCGCCACCGCCCCGGCCCGGCCGATCCGGATCCGGTACGGCCGATCCGGTACGGCCGATCCGGTACGGCGCTTTCGTCCCGCCGGCCGCGGGTCTCGTGCGTTTTCCCCCGGGCGGGACGGAACCTCGGGGGCTCGGGCGGTGTAACAGGAGCGGGAACGAACGAGCGAGAGGGGGACCGCATGCGGATCCGAAGGTTCGTCACCTGGGCCGGAGTCACCGTCACGGCGCTGGCCGCCGTGCTCGGCGGGGCCTCGCCCGCCACCGCGGGCGGGCCGACCAGCGTGATGCTGGTGTCACCCGGAAGCGGCAAGGCCGCCGCCATCTACACCACTTCACCCGACTACCAGACGCTCCACGAGTCCATCGGGCCCGGGCCCGGCGAGTCCGCTCCGCCCTCGCTGACCGATGTGATGGACGGTGAGCATCGTCAGATCACGGTCACCTGGCTGATCCACGACGTCTCGGTCTGGAGGGTCGACTACGTCTATCCGGACGCCGCCGGCGGCCCGTGGATCCACACCCGCGACATGACCGCATCGGGCCTGCCCGAGCAGGGCATGTGGCGCAAGGCCGCCGATCCGAAGGCGCTCCGCGGGCTGCTCGACCGGTTGGGCCTCATGGAGCCGGACGGCAACCTCAGTGTCAGCGCCCCCGACTACGCCCTCGGCCTGGACGACGCCACGGCCGTCCGGGAGACCGCGTCGGCCGCCCCGCAGGCCGCGGCGGCGGGTGACGGCGGCGGCCCCGGCGGCTGGTGGCTGTCCCTGCCCGGGCTCGCCGCCGGTCTGGCCGTCGGCTGCGCGGGCACGGTTCTCGCCCTGCGCCTGATATCCCGCCGGACACCGGGCGAGCCGGGCCCCCGTCAGGAGCTGATCGACGCCTGACCCGGCGGGGGTGCGTGCCGCGGCGGCACGCACCCCGCGCGCGCCATCCGTTAACCGAGGTCGATCCCGGGGTAGAGGGGGAAGCCGGCCAGCAGGTCCGCGGCGCGCTGGGCGATCTCGTCCGAGACCTTCGCGTCCAGTACGTGCTGCGCCTTGGACGGCTTGCCTGCCGAGGTGACGCCCGCGGTCGTGGCCGTGAGGACCCGGTCGATCAGCCCGGCGATCTCGTCCATCTCGCCCGTGCCGAGGCCGCGTGTGGTCAGCGCGGGGGTGCCGATGCGGATACCGGAGGTGTACCAGGCGCCGTTGGGGTCCTGGGGGATGGAGTTGCGGTTGGTGACGATGCCCGAGTCGAGCAGCGCGGACTCGGCCTGACGGCCGGTGAGCCCGTAGGAGGACTCCACGTCGATGAGTACGAGGTGGTTGTCCGTGCCGCCGGTCACCAGCGTGGTGCCGCGCCGCAGCAGCCCCTCGGCCAGCGCCTTGGCGTTGTCGACGATGCGCTGCGCGTAGGCGTGGAAGTCGGGCCGTCGTGCCTCCGCGAGGGCCACCGCCTTGGCGGCCATGACGTGCGGCAGCGGGCCGCCCAGCACCATCGGGCAGCCGCGGTCGACCTGCTCGGCGAGCGAGGAGTCGCACAGCACCATGCCGCCGCGCGGGCCGCGCAGCGACTTGTGGGTGGTGGTGGTGACGATCTGCGCGTGCGGCACGGGATCGAAGTCGCCGGTGAGCACCTTGCCGGCGACCAGGCCCGCGAAGTGCGCCATGTCGACCATGAGGGTGGCGCCGACCTCGTCGGCGATCTCCCGCATGATGCGGAAGTTCACCAGCCGGGGGTAGGCCGAATAGCCCGCCACGATGATGAGCGGCCGGAACTCGCGGGCGGTCTTGCGCAGCGCCTCGTAGTCCAGCAGGCCCGTGGCGGGGTCGGTGCCGTAGCTGCGCTGGTCGAACATCTTGCCGGAGATGTTGGGCCGGAAGCCGTGGGTGAGGTGGCCGCCCGCGTCGAGGGACATGCCGAGCATGCGCTGGTCGCCGAGCTCGTGGCGCAGCCGTGCCCAGTCCTCCTCGGTCAGGTCGTTGACCTGGCGGGCCCCGGCCCGCTCCAGCGCGGGCGCCTCCACCCGGGCGGCGAGCACGGCCCAGAAGGCGACGAGGTTGGCGTCGATGCCGGAGTGCGGCTGCACATAGGCGTGCTGGGCGCCGAAGACCTCGCGCGCGTGCTCGGCCGCGAGGGCCTCGACCGTGTCGACGTTGCGGCAGCCGGCGTAGAAGCGGCGGCCGACCGTTCCCTCGGCGTACTTGTCGCTGAACCAGTTGCCCATCGAAAGCAGCACGGCCGGGGAGGCGTAGTTCTCGCTGGCGATGAGCTTGAGCGAGGCGCGCTGATCCTCGATCTCCTGGCCGATGGCATCGGCCACACGGGGCTCGACGCCCCTGATGACGTCGAGGGCACTGCGGAAGGCGGTGGATTCGGTGGAACCGCTCGGCATGTCAGACCTCCTGCTGCACGGCACGGCATACGGGACGGCCCAGGCGCACGGCACACAGTTCACGGGCCGCTCCCCGATGGTCAATCCCATCCCAGCGCGCCAGTCACGACCCGTGGCCAGCCTAGCAACGGCCCTCGGGGCACCGCCCACCGCAATGTTTCTTCGCATCCCGGACGAGCGACGATAGAAAGGGGCCCCACCGGGCCCCAGCGCCACAACTCCCGACGTACCACGAACGGAGCACTCACGTGTCGACCGCCGCCGAGCACATCGCCGCCACCGAGGCGCACAGCGCCCACAACTACCACCCCCTGCCGATCGTCGTCGCCTCCGCCGAGGGCGCCTGGGTGACGGACGTCGAGGGCCGCCGCTATCTCGACATGCTCGCCGGCTACTCGGCGCTGAACTTCGGCCACCGCAACGCCCGCCTCATCGAGGCCGCCAAGGCCCAGCTCGACCGGGTGACGCTGACCTCGCGGGCGTTCCACCACGACCGCTTCGCGCGCTTCTGCACGGAACTGGCCGAGCTGTGCGGCATGGAGATGGTGCTGCCGATGAACACCGGCGCGGAGGCCGTGGAGACGGCGGTGAAGACGGCGCGCAAGTGGGGCTACAAGGTCAAGGGCGTGCCCGACGGCCAGGCCAAGATCGTCGTGGCCGCGGACAACTTCCACGGGCGGACGACCACGATCATCAGCTTCTCCACGGACCCCGAGGCCCGCGCGGACTTCGGCCCCTACACCCCGGGCTTCGAGATCGTCCCCTACGGCGACCTGGCCGCGCTGGAGGCGGCCCTCGACGACCGCACGGTGGCCGTGCTCATGGAGCCCATCCAGGGTGAGGCCGGGGTCCTCGTGCCGCCGGCCGGCTACTGGGCGGGCGTGCGCCGGCTCACCGCGGAGCGCGGGATCCTCTTCATCGCCGACGAGATCCAGTCGGGGCTGGGCCGGACGGGGAAGACCTTCGCCTCCGAGCACGAGGGCGTCGTCCCGGACATGTACGTGCTCGGGAAGGCACTCGGCGGCGGTGTCGTCCCCGTATCGGCCGTCGTGTCGTCGGCCGAGGTCCTCGGGGTGTACCGGCCCGGGGAGCACGGCTCGACCTTCGGCGGCAACCCGCTGGCCTGCGCGGTGGCGCTGGAGGTCCTCGCGATGCTGCGCACCGGCGAGTACCAGCAGCGGGCCACCGAACTCGGCGAGCACCTGCACCACGAGCTGGCGCTGCTGACCGGCGGCGGCGCCGTCACCCAGGTCCGCGGCCGCGGCCTGTGGGCCGGCGTGGACATCGCCCCCGAGCACGGCACGGGCCGGCGGATCTCGGAACGGCTCCTGGAGCGGGGCGTCCTGGTCAAGGACACCCACGGCTCCACGATCCGGCTCGCGCCTCCGCTGGTCGTCTCCAAGGAGGACCTGGACTGGGGGCTGGACCAGCTGCGGGCCGTGCTCTCGGTCTGAGGCCAGGGGCGGGCGTCCCGGCGGTCAGATGCCGTCGGGGCGCGCCGTCGGGGACATCCGCGTCGTCACGCCGATGCGGTTCCAGGCATTGATGGTGATGGCCATGGCGATCAGCTGGGCCAGCTCGTTCTCGTCGAAGACCCGGGCGGCCTCGTCGTAGACCTCGTCCGGGACGCCGCGCTCGCCGAGCCGCGTCACGGCCTCGGCCAGCGCCAGGGCGGCCCGCTCGCGCACGGTGAAGAACGGGGTCTCCCACCAGACGGTGAGCCCGTGCAGCTTCTGATCGGTCACGCCGGCCTTGCGGGCGTCGGCCATGTGCTGGTCGACGCAGAAGGCGCAGCCGTTGAGCTGCGAGGCGCGGGCCTTCACCAGCTCCGCGATGACCGGGTCCAGACCCTCGCTCGCGGCCTTGTCCAGGGCGATCATCGCCTTGTAGAAGTCGGGGGCGGCCTTGCCCATCACCATGCGCGGCGCGTGCGCGTGGACCAGGTCGTGCGGGCCGGGGGCGGAGGTGGTGTCGTGGGAAGTCGTGATCGTCGTCATGAAACCCAACGTACTGACGGGGTGTCCGCGGCCCGTGGTCCACTTGAGGGGTGAACGAGTGGGCCATTTCCGGAGTCGATCTTCATCTGGACCTCGCCGGGGGCGCCGGAGCGCGCATCGGGCTGGAGAACGCGCTGCGTGAGGCGGTGCGGGTCGGCAGGCTCGCCCCCGGCACCCGGCTGCCGTCCTCCCGAGTGCTCGCCAAGGACCTGGGGGTCGCGCGCAACACCGTCGCCGACGCATACGGGCAACTGGTCGCGGAGGGCTGGCTGACCGCCCGCCAGGGCTCCGGCACCCGCGTCGGCCACGGCTGGCGCCCGGCCGGGCCGCCCCCCGCCCCCGCGCACGGCGGCCGCACCCGCGCCGCCGGTCCGCGCCCCGAGATCACCGCGGTCACGGGAATCACGGGGGCCATGGGAATCACGGGGGTCACGGGGGTCGCGGCCGTCGCAGAGGACACCGCCGACATCTGGGGCCCGGCCGGACCGCCCGCGCCGCCCGGGCGCCGCGACAGCCTCCCCTACGATCTGCGGCCCGGCTCGCCCGACCTCGGCTCGTTCCCCCGCGCCGCCTGGGCCGCCGCCGCGCGCCGCGCCCTGGCGGCCGCGCCCAACGAGGCCTTCGGCTACACCGACCCGCGCGGCCGTCCCGAACTGCGCGAGGCGCTGGCGGCGTACCTGGGCCGGGTACGCGGCGTCCACACCTCGGCGGAGCTCCTCGTGGTCTGCACGGGCTTCGTCCAGGCCGCCGGGCTGCTCGGCCGTGCCCTGCGGGCCCGCGGGGCCCGCCGCATCGCCGTCGAGGCGCTCGGCTACTCGCACACCCTGCGCATCCTGCGGAAGGCGGGGCTCGCCACCGTCCCCCTGCCGATCGACGACGACGGCGCCCGCGTCGGCGCCCTCGACCGCGGTGTCGACGCCGTGCTGCTCACGCCCGCGCACCAGTTCCCGTACGGCACCCCGCTCTGCCCCGAACGGCGCACGGCGACCGTCGCCTGGGCCTGCGACACCGGCGGCGTGGTCATCGAGGACGACTACGACGGGGAGTTCCGCTACGACCGGCAGCCGGTCGGCGCCCTGCAGGGCCTGGCGCCCGAGCACGTCGTCTACGCGGGAACGGCGAGCAAGAGCCTCGCCCCCGGGCTGCGACTGGCCTGGCTCGCCCTGCCGCCCGCACTGGTGGAGCCGGTCCTCGCCGAGAAGACCCTCGCCGACCACCACTCCCCCGTCCTCGACCAGCTGACCCTCGCCGAACTGATCGCCTCCGGGGGCTACGACCGCCATGTGCGCCGCATGCGGCAGCACTACCGCCGCCGCAGGGACCGCCTCGTCGCCGCGCTCGCCGCCCACGCCCCCGCCGTCCGCGTCTCGGGTATCGCCGCCGGCCTCCACGCGGTGCTGCGGCTACCGCCCGGCACCCCGGCCGACGCCCTGGTCGCGCGGGCCGGGGAGTACGGCCTGGCCCTGCAGAGCATCTCCCACTTCGGCGGCACGGACGGCGACGCGATCGTGGTCGGCTACGGCACCCCGCCCGAGCACGCCTTCGCCGGGGCCCTGGACGCGCTCTGCGCCCTGCTCACCGAGCAGACCCCGACCCGGTGAGTCCCACGACCGCATGGCGACGGCCCGCCGCCGTGCCCCCTGCGGGGCGCGGCGGCGGGCCGTCGTCGGACTCGGCGTCCGGGCTCAGATGAGGCCGAGGGAGCGGACCGCGTCGCGCTCCTCCTCGAGCTCCTTGACCGAGGCGTCGATGCGCGCACGGGAGAACTCGTTGACGTCCAGGCCCTGGACGATCTCGAACTTGCCGTCCTTCGCGGTCACCGGGAAGGAGGAGATGAGGCCCTCCGGCACGCCGTAGGAGCCGTCGGAGACGACACCGGCGGAGGTCCAGTCGCCCTCGGCGGTGCCGTTGGTCCAGGTGAAGACGTGGTCGATCGCGGCGTTGGCGGCCGACGCGGCGGAGGACGCGCCCCGGGCCTCGATGATCGCGGCACCGCGCTTGGCGACGGTCGGGATGAACTCCTCGGCCAGCCACTTCTCGTCGTTGACGGTCTCGGCGGCGTTCTTGCCGGCGACCTCGGCGTGGAAGATGTCCGGGTACTGGGTGGCGGAGTGGTTGCCCCAGATGGTGAGGCGGCGGATCTCGCTCACCGGCACACCGGTCTTCTTCGACAGCTGCGACAGGGCGCGGTTGTGGTCCAGGCGGGTCATCGCGGTGAAGCGGTCGGCCGGGACGTCCGGGGCCGAGGACTGCGCGATGAGCGCGTTGGTGTTGGCCGGGTTGCCGACGACCAGGACGCGGATGTCGTCCGCGGCGTGGTCGTTGATGGCCTTGCCCTGCGGGCCGAAGATGCCGCCGTTGGCCTCCAGCAGGTCGCCGCGCTCCATGCCCGCGGTGCGGGGGCGGGCGCCGACGAGCAGGCCCACGTTGGCGCCGTCGAAGGCGACGTTCGGGTCGTCGCTGATGTCGATGCCCTGGAGCAGCGGGAACGCGCAGTCGTCCAGCTCCATCGCGGTGCCCTCGGCGGCCTTCAGCGCCGGGGTGATCTCCAGGAGCCGCAGCTTCACGGGGACATCGGGGCCGAGCAGGTGGCCGGAGGCGATGCGGAACAGCAGCGCGTAGCCGATCTGGCCGGCCGCTCCGGTTACGGTGACGTTGACGGGAGTGCGAGTCATTGCCTTCTCCTGGCCTTCTCCTGCTGGATCCCTTGCCGCCCCGGCAGCGTCCCTTGCCCCGGAACGGGGATCTCTCGGCGTCAAGAGACCCACGCCAGGCTATACCCGCGCCGTCGTGGCGGATGCCACCATCAGTGTGGCCCCGGTCACCGCCTCCGTGCCCCGCGTCGCGCCCACGGGGCACGGCGAACCGCGCCGGGCGGGCCCCAAGCCCCCGCCTCGGCCCACCCGGTGGAGGGCGTCCGCGCGACCCCGCCGCAGGAGCGGTGCGCTCCGGCCGCCGCTATCCGTCCGTGGGCTTGGCGCAGCCGCGGGGGCCCGTGGTGAGGGTGGCACAGGCACGGGCGGCGCCGGGAGCGCCGACGGCGAGCATCGAGGTGTACGCCGCGGGGTCCCGGCCGATGCGGCTGCGCTGGGAACGACGGGCGCCGCCCGCCTCCGTGACGCTGACCGTGTCACCAGGGGCGCCGGCGGAGATGCGCGCCCAGACCGCCGCGCAGACGCGGCTGTAGCGCATCTCGACGTACGCGCCGCCGACCCAGGCCGCCGCGGCCGTACGGGCGTTGCCCCCGCCGCAGCCCATGCCCTCCGGGTCCTTGCCGGTGCACTCCTGGCCGGTGCACTTCACCCCGGCGGGAAGGGCGGCCGCCCGGGCCGAACGGGACGGGCCGGGCCGGGCGCGGTCGTCCCGGCCGTCGCCACCGGTCAGGACCGTGGTGCCGACCACCGCGAGCACGACGGCCACGACGCCCACCGCGAAGAGCACCGTCCGGCGGCGCCCCCGCCACCCGGCGCCCCCGCCCCGGCCCGCGTCCGGCGCCGCGTCCGGGGCCGCGTCCGGGGCCGGAGCCGGGCCGAACTCCCCCAGCGCGGCACGGGCCTCGGCGATCCGGGCCGCCTCCATCGTGACGTCGTGGCGGCCCTCGGCGCGGCTCCACACCCGCTCCGCGAACTCCCACATCGTGGTGAAGTGCGCGGGGTCGGCCCCGGTCGCCTCGGCGAGGGCGACGACGGCGTAACGGGGAGGCAGCAGTCTCCCGTTGAGATACCGCTCCCATGAACTCCTGCTGTACCCGGTCGTCTCGGCGAGCGCCGCGACGCTCAGGCCGGCGCGGTCGACCTGGCGCCGCAGTTGTTCGGTGAACTCCCGTACCCGCGGGTCCAGGTCGTCGGCCAGTGGCCGCCAGCGGACCATCTCCGCGTCCCCCTCCTGCTGTTGCCGTTGTGCCCCGGAAGGCTACCGATGGGGATGCTTGGGGTGGCCCGTCCGGTTCCGTCCGTCATCCGATGCAGATGCCCAGGATGATCAGGCCCAGGCAGAGTCCTCCCTTGCCGGGGCTGCTGCTCGGGGAGGCGGAGGGCGGCGCGGGCGCCGCCGGCGCGGTCGTCGCGGGCGGCGGTGCCTGGGTCGTGGCGCCGCCGCCCGGCGCCGCCGTCGTCCCGCCCGTGCCCGGTGTCGTGCGCGGACCCCCGCCCGGGGCGGAGGAGGCGCTGCGGGTCTCCGCCACCTGCGCCGCGGGCGTGCCGCCGTCCGGGGACATGGCGCCCGCGGAGCGGGTGCCGTCCCTGCCCGTCGCGCCCGGCGAGGCCCCCGAACCGGGCCACGAGGTGGCCGCGGGCCCCGCGGAGCGCGTGGCGGAGGCCGCCGGGCCTGCGGGCGCCGTGGCCGAGGGGCGGGCGGCCAGCGGGGCCTCGGCCCGCCCGGTCCCGTCCGTGGCCACCCCGCTCGCCACCAGCAGCGCGAGGACCCCGCCCAGCACGAGGCCGCCCGCGGCCGCCAGCAGCGCCTTGCGCCGCCGCCGCAGGGCGTGCCGCGGCATCCCCTCGACCGGGGCCAGCGGGTCGAGGGGATCGGCGTACGGGAAGCCCTTCAGGGTGTCCGCGACCCCGCGGTCGGCCAGCTCCCACAGGGCGATGAGCCGGTCGTAGTCGGCGCCGCTGAGCTGCCCCAGCACCTCGACCGCGTCGCGCGGCGGGATCTTCACGCCGTTGAGGTACTGCTCCCACGACCCGGTGCTCTGCGCCGTGCGCGCGGCCAGGGCCGGCACGCTCAGCCCGCTGCGGTCCTTCATCCGGCGCAAATGGACGGCGAGACGGCGCGCGGCGCCGTCCAGTGTCTCGGGCAATGGCTCCCACCGTGCCACCACGCACCCCCCGGCTCCGTCGGTCAACCCACGGTAGCGACGCACATACGCTCGATGCATGGAATCCGCAGAATCCTCATGCTCCGCGCGGGGTGACGAGTCCGGTCTCGTAGGCGAGGACGACGGCCTGGGCGCGGCTGCCGAGGTTCAGCTTGGCCATCGTGCGGTTGAGGTGGGTCTTGACGGTCGCCTCGCTGATGAAGAGCAGATCGGCGATCTCCGGGTTCGACAGGCCGCGGGCGATCAACCGCAGCACCTCCACCTCACGCGCGGTCAGCACCGCCAGTTCGGCGGGCGGTCCGCGGTCCGCACCGGCGGGTGCCGTGCCCGGCCGCGGCGGCGCGTACGCCTCGATCAGCCGGCGGGTGACGCTCGGGGCGAAGAGCGTGTCCCCGCCGGCGACGGCGTGCAGGGCGGCCAGCAGCCGGTCGGGCCCCGCGTCCTTGAGGAGGAAGCCCGATGCCCCGGCGCGCAGTGCGGTGTAGACGTACTCGTCGAGGTCGAAGGTGGTGAGGATGAGGATCCGCGGCGGCGGATCGGCCGCGGCGGCCAGGATGCGCTCGGTCGCCACGACCCCGCTGATGCCGGGCATCCGGATGTCCATGAGGATCACGTCGGGCGCGGTCCGCGCGGCCCGCTCCACGGCCTCCTCGCCGTCGCCCGCCTCCCCGACCACCTCGATGCCGGGCGCGGCGCGCAGCAGCGCCACGAGACCGGCCCGGATGAGGAACTGGTCGTCGACGACGAGCACCCTGGTCATGCGTCCGATGCGTCCCCTCGCCGCTCTGTCCCCCGCGCGGACGTGGGGAGCACGAGCCGTACCTCGAATCCCTCGCCGAGCGGGCCGATGTCCACCGTCCCGCCGTAGAGCCTGGCGCGCTCCCGCATGCCGATCAACCCGTGACCCGTCCCCCGGCCGATTGTGGCCGGATCGGATCGGCCGGGCGGCGGAGCCGGACCGGTGCCCGCGCCGTCGTCGGTGACGGTCACCGCCAGGTGGTGCGGCTCGTAGGCGACCCGGACCACGGCCCGCGCCAGGGGTGCGTGCTTGAGCACGTTGGTCAGCGCCTCCTGCACCACGCGGAACGCGCACAGCCCGACGCCTGGCGCCACGGGACGGGGCTCGCCCTCGATCCGCAGTTCGACCGCGAGCCCGGCGGCCCGCACCCGCTCGATCATGTCGCCCAGCCGGGTCACCGACGGCATCGGATCGTAGGAGGCCCAGCCGTCCTCCGGCTCGCCGGGCCCCGCACGGAGCACCTTGAGCATGCGGCGCATCTCCTGGAGCGCCTCACGGGTGGTGTCCGAGATGGTGTCGAGCGCGCCGCGGGCGGTCTGCGGGGCGGTGCCGAAAACGTACGCCGCCATACCCGCCTGCACCGAGATCACCGACATGTGGTGGGCGACGACGTCGTGCAGTTCGCGGGCGATCCGGGCCTGCTCCTCGGCCACCGCCTCCCGGGCCCGGTCCTGCTGCTCGGTCCGCAGTCGCTCGGTGAGCCGGGCCAGCCGCTCCTCGCGCTTGGCCGACACCCGGGCGGAGCGCCCGAAGCGGCACATCACCAGGGGGAACACCACGGCCTGGGCGGCCACGGTGGCCATCGAGCTCTGCGCCGCGGTCAGCCCGGCGTACACCCAGACCGCGCCGGTCAGCCCCGCACAGGCCAGCGCGGTGCGCACCGGGCGCATGGCCGCGACGGTGTAGAGCGCGAGGAGCGGCGCCATGGAGTTGACCACCGGCCAGTAGCCGGCGGCGACGTAGAGCGCCCAGGCGGCGCAGACGAAGACGCAGACGCCGACCGGAGCCCAGCGCCGGACCGCGACCGGCAGGTTGACCAGAGCGGTCAGCGCGTAGCCGAACAGATCCAGCCGCACCCAGTCCGGCGGCGGGCGCTCGTGCCCCAGCAGCATGCTGGCGGCGGTGAAGCCCACCGCCAGCAGGACGTCGACCAGCCCCTTGTTCCGCACGCGCGCAGCGTAGGCCCCGGCCGTACGGGCGTGCGTCAGCCCCCCGCCGTACCGCGGAAGTTGTACGTCCCCTTCGCAAAGGTCAACCCGGGACGGGACGACCTCCCGGCACCGCCCGACGTAGCGTCGTCGCCGGGGGCCAGAGGGGGGCGCCCCGACACGACGGTGCCCCGCCCTCCGACGGGGGGAGGACGGGGCACCGGGTTGTGCGCGCCGCACGCCCGCGGACGTGCGCCTCAGCCGGCCATCCGCTTCCGCAGGTTCTCCTCGACGGCGGCCAGGAACTGCTCGGTCGTCAGCCACGGCTGCTCGTGGCTGACCAGCACCGCCAGGTCCTCGGTCATCTGACCGGCCTCGACGACCTCCAGGCAGGCGCTCTCCAGCACCCCGGCGAACCGGGCGAGCTCGGGTGTGTCGTCCAGCCGGGCCCGGTGGGCGAGGCCGCGGGCCCACGCGAAGACCATGGCGATGGGGTTGGTCGAGGTCGGCCGGCCGGCCTGGTGCCTGCGGTAGTGGCGGGTGACGGTGCCGTGCCCCGCCTCGGACAGCACGGTCCTGCCGTCGGAGGTCATGAGGACCGAGGTCATGAGGCCGGACGAGCCGACACCGCGGGCGAGGACACCGGACAGGATGTCGCCGTCGTAGTTCTTGCACGCCCAGACGTAGCCGCCGGCGCCCTTCAGCGCGGAGGCCGCCATGTCGTCGACGAGGCGGTGCTCGTAGCTCAGTCCGGACGCCACGAACTCGCGCCGGAACTCGGTGTCGAAGACCTCCTGGAAGAGGTCCTTGAAGCGGCCGTCGTACTTCCTGAGCACCGTGTTCTTCGTGGACAGGTAGACCGGGAGCTCGCGTGCCAGCCCGTAGCGGAAGGCCGCGCGGGCGAACTCCCTGATCGAGTCGTCCAGGTTGAACATGCCCAGTGCCACGCCGGCACCCGGGAAGTGGTGCACCTCCAGGTCGACCGGGTCGGAGCCGTCGGCCGGGGTGAAGCCGAGGGTGAGGGTGCCCGCGCCGGGGATCCTCAGCTCGGTGGCGCGGTACTGGTCGCCGAAGGCGTGCCGGGCGATCACGACGGGCCGGGTCCCCCCGGGCACCGCCCTCGGCACGTTCCGGACGACGATGGGTTCGCGGAAGATCCCGCCGCCGAGGCGGTCGCGGATCGTGGCGTTCGGGGAGCGGTACATCCCCCTGAGTCCGAACTCCGCGACCCGCGCCTCGTCGGGGGTGACGGTGGCGCACTTGACGCCGACGCCGTGTCTGCCGACCGCCTCGGCGGCGTCGGCGGTCACCCGGTCATGGGTGGCGTCGCGGTGCTCGATGCCGAGGTCGAAGCGGATCAGCTCGATGTCGAGGTACGGCAGGACCAGCTCGTCCCTGATGAACCGCCAGATGATCCGCGCCATCTCGTCGCCGTCGAGCTCGACGACCGGGTTCCTTGCCTTGATCTTGGCCATGGGAGTCGTTCTCCCTCTCACGCCGTGACGTGTGCCCGGGCTGCACGTCGTACGTCAGGACACTCGCCACACAGCGTAACCGGATCAACGCACGGAGAAACGGACGACGTCCTCCAGGAAGGGGATCTCGAGCACCGGGTGCGGCTGCGCCATCAGCGCCAGGAGCACGATCAGGGCGCCCAGCACGCCGTAGGTGATCATGTCGGTGAAGCGGCTGCGCACGGCCAGCATGCCGACCGAGGGCAGCAGCCAGCGCATCAGCGCGCCCGCGAGCAGCGCCGAGCCGACCAGCACCAGGCCGATGCGCGTGACGTCCGCGGCCACCAGCACCAGTCCGAGCACCACCGCGGCGAAGACCGCGAGGATCGGCCACTGGCGGACCGGTGCGGGGGCGTGGGCGCCCATGGCCCGGCCGCCGCCCTCAGGACGCGCGGTGCCGCGGGTCAGCACCTGGAAGCGGCGGCCGCGGCCGGCCTCGCCGGCACCTTCCTGCGGCGCCGCTCCCGTACGGGGGCCCGTCCCGGTCATGCGTACCGGCCCTCCGCGGCCTCCACGACGTTCGCCAGCAGCATGGCGCGGGTCATCGGGCCGACACCGCCGGGGTTCGGCGAGATCCAGGCGGCGACCTCGGACACGCCCGGGTGCACATCGCCGACAATCTTGCCGTTCTCGTCCCGGCTGACGCCGACGTCCAGCACGGCCGCGCCCGGCCTGACGTCCTCGGGCTTCACCAGGTGCGGCACGCCCGCGGCGGCCACGATGATGTCGGCCTGGCGCAGCTGGGCGGAGAGGTCGCGGGTTCCGGTGTGGCAGAGGGTGACGGTGGCGTTCTCGGACTTGCGGGTCAGCAGCAGCCCGATCGAGCGGCCGACGGTGACACCGCGGCCGACCACGGCGACGTGCGCGCCGTTGATCTCCACGCCGTGCCGCCGCAGCAGCTCCACGATGCCGTTGGGGGTGCAGGGCAGCGGGCCGCGCTCGTTGAGGACCAGCCGTCCCAGGTTGGTCGGGTGCAGCCCGTCGGCGTCCTTGGCCGGGTCCATCAGACCCAGGACCCGGTTGGTGTCGATCCCCTTGGGCAGCGGCAGCTGGACGATGTAGCCGGTGCACTCCGGGTTGTCGTTGAGCTCGCGGACGACCGCCTCGATCTCCTCCTGGGTGGCGGTCTCCGGAAGCTCGCGCTGGATGGAGGCGATGCCCACCTCCGCGCAGTCGCGGTGCTTGCCCGCGACGTACCAGCGGCTGCCCGGGTCGTCACCGACCAGCAGCGTGCCGAGGCCGGGGGTGACACCCCGCTCCCTGAGCGCCTGGACGCGGGTCGACAGTTCTGACTTGATCGCGGCGGCAGTGGCCTTGCCATCGAGAATCTGGGCGGTCATACGTCCATCCTCTCAGGTCCGCACACCAACGCTGGACAGCGGATGACGCCGCCGAGGACGATGTGGGCCGTCCCCAGTCCCATCCGCGCGAAAGAAGCCACAGTGAGCTACCCGCCCGGTCCCGGCAACCCCTACGGCCAGCAGCCCCCGCAGCAGCCCTACGGCTACCCCCAGCAGCCCCCGGCCCAGCCCGGTTACGGCTATCCGTCGCAGCCGCAGCCGCCCTACGGCACCGTCCCGCCGCAGGCCCAGGGCCCGTACGGCTACGGCTACCCGGGCGGCCCCGCCGGTCCCGTCCCGGGCATGCCGCCGTACGCGAGCTGGGGCGCGCGCGTGGGCGCCACGCTGATCGACTACCTGATCGCCGGGCTGGTGCCGACGATCCTGATCGGCATCGGCTACGGGCAGTTCATCGCCGCGGTGGTCGACGCGGGCCGCACCTGCGACGAGCTCGGCGCCTACAACTGCCCTCCGCCCGCGATACCGGGCAGCGCCGTCGCGCTGATCGGCATCGGCTCCCTGCTCTCCCTCATCGGCGGCCTGTTCCTCTGCTACCGCGAGGGCAAGACCGGCCAGACCCCGGGCAAGAAGGCCCTGGGCATCAGCGTGCTGCGGGAGTTGGACGGCCGTCCGCTGGGCTTCGGCATGGCCTTCGTCCGCCGGCTGTGCCACGGCCTGGACGGCGCCGCCTGCTACATCGGCTACCTGTGGCCGCTGTGGGACGACAAGAAGCAGACGTTCGCCGACAAGATCCTCAACACGGTCGTCGTCAAGACCCGGTAGGCCCCCGGGCCGGAACCAGCCCACGACCCCGGTCCCCCCCGTCGCCGCCAAGGAAGTGAGAAGTGAGCCATCCGCCCGGCCCCGGCAACCCCTACGGACGGCAGCCTTCGCAGCAGCCGTACGGATACCCGCAGCAGCCCCCCGCCCAGCCGGTCCACGGCTACCCGGCGCAGCCCCAGCCCCAGCCCCAGCCGCCGTACGGCCACCAGCCGCAGCCGGGGAGGCCGTTCGCGGCGTACCCGGGCGGGCCCGAGGTGATGCCGTCCTCGGCGAAGGCGGCCCGGGCGATGCTCTTCGTGCTCGGCGGGCTGCAGATCCTGGGGGGCCTGCTGCTCCTCCTCGGCGCCGCCGCGCTGAAGAGCGTCGACGACAAGAACGAACTGGCCATGCCCATCGGCCTGGTCTACGTCCTGGGCGTGCTCTTCCTGGCCTTCGCCGTCCTGTCGCTCGGCATGGGCGCCAAGTACCGGACGGGCGGCAACGGCACGCGGATCGGGTCCGTCGTGATCGGCGTACTGGTCGCGCTGAGCTGCGTCGCCGGCATGATCGGCGGCGGCTTCGTCCTGCTCGTCCCGCTCGCGCTCAGCGTGCTGCTGATCGTCTTCGCGGCGAAGGGCGAGACCGCGGCCTGGTTCAAACGGCCGCAGTACTGAGCGGATTCACCACCGGACGCCGAAGGCCCCCGCGCCGGCGGGGGCCTTCGGCGTCCGGCTGCGGCCCGTCAGTGGAAGAAGTGCCGGGTGCCGGTGAGGTACATGGTCACGCCGGCCTTGCGCGCGGCCTCGACCACGGCCTCGTCGCGCACCGAACCGCCCGGCTGCACCACGGCCTTGACGCCCGCGCCGGTGAGCACCTCCAGCCCGTCGGGGAACGGGAAGAAGGCGTCCGACGCCGCGTAGGAACCGGCCGCGCGCTCCTCACCGGCCCGCTGGACGGCGAGCTTGGCCGAGTCGACGCGGTTGACCTGGCCCATGCCGACGCCGACGGTCGCGCCGTCCTTGGCCAGCAGGATGGCGTTGGACTTCACAGCCCGGCAGGCCCGCCAGGCGAACGCGAGGTCGGCCAGCTCCTCGGCGGCCAGCGGCTCGCCGGTCGCCAGCGTCCAGGTGGCCGGGTCGTCGCCGGTGGCCTGGAGACGGTCCTTCTCCTGCAGCAGCAGCCCGCCCTCGACCGGGCGGAACTCCGTCGCCGCGACCGGCGCCTCGGGGCAGCGCAGCACCCGGATGTTCTTCTTGCGGGCGAGCACCTCGACCGCGCCCTCCTCGAAGTCCGGCGCCACGATGACCTCGGTGAAGATCTCGGCGACCTGCTCCGCCATCGCCGCGCTCACCGGCCGGTTGACGGCGATGACCCCGCCGAAGGCCGACAGCGGGTCGCAGGCGTGCGCCTTGCGGTGCGCCTCGGCGACGTCGGCGCCCACCGCGATGCCGCACGGGTTGGCGTGCTTGATGATCGCGACGCAGGGCTCCTCGTGGTCGTACGCCGCCCGGCGTGCGGCCTCGGTGTCCACGTAGTTGTTGTAGGACATCTCCTTGCCGTGCAGCTGCTCGGCGTTCGCCAGACCCGTCCCGCCGTCGGTGTACAGGGCGGCGGCCTGGTGCGGGTTCTCGCCGTAGCGCAGCACGTTCTTGCGCGCGTAGGTGGCGCCCATGAAGTCCGGGAAGGGGCTGTCGTCGGCGGGGGCGTACGAGCTCGCGAACCAGCTCGCCACCGCGACGTCGTACGCCGCGGTGTGCTGGAAGGCCTCGGCGGCCAGGCGCTTGCGGGTCGCGAGGTCGAAGCCGCCCTCACGGACGGCGGCGAGGACGTCCCCGTACCGCTCGGGGCTGGTGACGACCGCCACGGACGGGTGGTTCTTGGCGGCGGCGCGGACCATCGACGGGCCGCCGATGTCGATCTGCTCGACGCACTCGTCCTCCGAGGCGCCGGAGGCGACCGTCTCGCGGAAGGGGTAGAGGTTCACCACGACCAGGTCGAAGGGCTCGACGCCCAGCTCCTCCAGCTGCCGGCGGTGGTCCTCCAGCCGCAGGTCGGCCAGGATGCCGGCGTGCACCCTGGGGTGCAGGGTCTTCACCCGGCCGTCCAGGCACTCGGGGAAACCGGTCAGCTCCTCCACCTTGGTGACCGGCACTCCGGCGGCGGCGATCCGCCCGGCCGTCGAGCCGGTGGAGACCAGCTGGACGCCCGCCTCGTGCAGGCCGCGGGCCAGCTCCTCCAGACCGGTCTTGTCGTAGACGCTGACCAGTGCGCGACGGATCTCCCGCTTGGTACTCACGGCAACAGAACCTTTCGTCCCTCAATGCGATAGCCGTCGCGGGACAACCGCCCCACGACGTCGACGAGCAGCGTGCGCTCGATTTCCTTGATGCGCTCGTGGAGCGCTTCCTCCGTGTCGTCCGCACGGACCTCGACCACGCCCTGGGCGATGATCGGTCCGGTGTCGACGCCGTCGTCGACGAAGTGGACGGTGCAGCCGGTGACCTTCGCGCCGTACGCGAGCGCGTCGCGCACCCCGTGGGCGCCCGGGAAGCTCGGCAGCAGCGCGGGGTGGGTGTTGACGAAGCGGCCGCCGAACCGGGCCAGGAACTCCTTGCCCACGATCTTCATGAAGCCGGCCGAGACGACCAGGTCGGGCTCGTACGCCGCCACCGCCTCGGTCAGCGCGGCGTCCCACGCCTCGCGGTCGCCGTGGTCCTTCACCCGGCAGACGAACGTCGGCACCCCGGCGCGCTCGGCGCGCTCCAGGCCCGCGATGCCGGAACGGTCCGCGCCGACGGCGACGACGTGCAGCCCGGCGTCGAGCAGAGCCTGCAGGTTCGTACCCGAACCGGAGACGAGCACGACGAGTCGGGCGGGACGGGAAAGGGGCGGAAAGACTGTGGCCACTGCGGGTCATCTCTCGGGATCCGGCGCTTTGGAGGATCGTACGACTCGAAGATCGCCGGAATTCCGGGGAACTCTACGAGGCCGTCGACCGTCAGCAACGATACCGGCACACCCGACCGCCCCCACGGGACGGGGGAGCGCGCGGGCGGTAGCGTCTGGGGTGAGAACGGCGATGTGTCGCGTCCGACAACTCGAGGAGTCGACGGCAAGGGGATGACCCAGGCAAGCATGAGCAGTGGCCACGGCCACGAGCAGGAGAACCCGTTCGCCCCGCCGCCGGAGAACGCGCCCGAACAGCCCTGGCAGCCGCGAGGGCCGGAGCGCCCTTCGGACTCCGGGGACGAGCCCCCCACGCCCACTCCACCCCCGCCGCCCCCGGTCTGGGGCGGCCAGTGGAGCGACCGGCAGCCCGGCCGGCAGGACGGCGGCCTCGGCAACCGGCCCGGCGGTGGCGGCTACGGCGGCCGGCGGCCGGACGCACCGCGCTTCGACCCCACCGACCCCGCCCAGCGCCGCGCCCGCTACGCCATGATCTGCGGCATGTGGGGGCTCTTCTTCGCGCTCTTCCTGGGCTGGACGTACGTGGGACTGCTGCTCGGCGCCCTCGCCCTCTACTGGGGTGTCAACGCGCTGCGGATGAAGCCCGAGGAGCGGGCCAAGGCCCGTGCCGAGGCCGCCGCGCTGCTCGCCGAGGGCGGCGCCACCCCGCCGCCGGGTCCGGCCGACCCCCGCAGCAAGCCGCAGCGCCCGGCCGCGCTCGGCGGCCTGATCATGGGAGGGATCGCCCTCTGCGTCGTGGCCGGGACCTTCGCGACCCAGCTCGTCTACCAGGACTACTTCTCCTGCACCCGGGACGCGCTGACCTCCTCGTCGCGTGACGCGTGCCAGGATCTGCTGCCGAGCATGCTCCGCGACAAGCTGCCCTCGCCCTGACGCACCGCGCGCCGGCCCGGACGGAGCTCACGCCCCCGACGGGCCGGCGTCGGCCGCCGCCTCGACCTCGCCTTCGGCCTCGGCTTCGGCCTCGGCCTCACCGTCGGCGGCGGCCGCGCGGCGGACCCGCACCCAGCGCACCGCCAGGGCCGTCGGCGTGCCCACGGCCGCCGTCCACCCGGCCGCGGCGCCCCCGGTGAGCCACCAGGACGGCCCGAACTCCTCCAGCGCCCCGCTGCCCAGCGGGCCGGCCGCGAAGCCGGTGAGCAGCGCCATGGCGATTCCGCAGAGCAGGCCCCCCAGGGCCGCATGCGCGGCGGTACGCCCGAGGCCGCGCGGCTCCCGGGGGTGCACCGCGAACCACCCCACCGCGATCCCCGCGAGCACCGGCACGGCCAGGGCCGCCCAGGTCAGCGACGTCCCCGGTCCGGGCTGCGGCAGCGCCGCCAGCAGCGGGAAGTCGGGCAGCACCGGCTCCCCCACCACCCCGGCCGGGCGCACCGCCGCCTGGGTACCCAGCGCGAAGCCGGGGCCGAGCGCGTAGGCCGCCCCCCACACGGCGGCGTTCGGGATCAGCGCGACGGCCACCGCCAGCACCGCCAGCCGCCCGGACAGCGCCTCGCTGAGCCGGGTGAAGGACGCCCCCGCGGCACCGGGGTGCAGGGCCAGCGTCAGCGCCGTGAGCGCCGCACCCCCCGCGACGAGGACGCATGCCCCGGCCCCCGCCGAGCGCAGCACGACCGCGGCCTCCCGCGTCGGCACCCGCGCCCACACCGGCACGGGCACCCGGGACAGCCACGCGGGCGCCGGGATCCGCGGCCGCCCCCGCTCCACCCAGGCACCCGCGGCCGCCGCGAGGGCGGCGACGACGGGCAGGTGCAGTGCGACGCCGATCGTGTCGCTGCGCACCGGGCCGTACGAGGTGTAGACGACCACTCCGGCGCCCACCGCGAGATAGCCGCCGATCAGCCAGGCGACGGCGGATCGCGCGACGCGGTCGTCGGAGGCGGGCGCGACGGCGTCCGCCCCCGCCCGGTAGAGCAGCCACACGGGGAAGGCCATCGGCAGCAGCGGTGTGAGGCCGATGGGCGCGGGGACGCCGGAGAGGGTCTCGATGCGGACCAGGCCCCCGCCGTGGGCCAGCAGCCAGCAGTCGGCCGCGACATGGAGGGCGCCGTTCAGCCCGCTGTCGGGGAACGGCGAGATGATCCACAGGAAGAGCACGAGCATGGCGAAGCCGCCGAGGCCCAGGCCCGCGGCGACCACCCCTCCGGTGAAGGCGGGAGCGGACTCGGAGCTGCGCAGGGTCTGGTGGGCGGCCCGGATCCGGTGCACGGCATGACTCAGGGCGCTGGCGGCACTCACGGCTCTCATGCTGCCAAGAACACCCCGTTTCGCCGTGGCAGCATGCGAATGCCCGTCGTGTCGCGGAATATGGCGTTATGCGTTTCTTCATTCGATCCGAGTGGTCGATCGCATGAGCCGCACATCGACGACGAAGGCCGAGAAGGCCGACAAGAAGCGAAGGCAACCCCGGCCGGCCAAGGGCGCCGGAACCGCGCGGGCCGGGAACGCCGAGAGAAACCCGCGGGCGGCGGAGCCGGCCCGCCCGGGGGAGTCCGACACGCCCGCGCCGCCCCTGAAGTCCCCCAGGGGCGCGCGCGGCCGTGGCCGGGGCCGTGGCACCGGCACCGCACCCGCAGAGCCCGGCGGGCCGGCCCCCGGCGCTGCGGGCACCGCCGGGGCTCCCGGCGGTGCCGGAGGGGCGGCCGCGGACCCGGAAGCGGAGGCCGTACGGATCGCCGAGGCGGCGCAGGCCGCCTTCGACGCGCTGTACACCCGCAACGCCCCCGCCCTGCTCCGCCAGGTCGAGCTGCTCACCGGCAACATGCGGCTGGCGCGGCACGCCGTGCACCGCGCCTTCGACCTCGCCTGGCAGCGCTGGCCCGAGGTCGCCGTCGATCCCGACCCGGCCGGATGGGTCCGCGCGGAGGCACACCACCACGCCCTCGCGTCCTGGCAGCAGCTGGTGCCCTGGTACCGCACCCCGCCGCGGCAGCGCACCCGCTTCCAGCGGCTGCCGCGGGGCGCCCGGCACGCCGTACTGCTCCACGACGGTCTCGGCCTGAGCCTGCGGCGCACCGCCGCGGAGAGCATGGCCACCACCCCGGCGACCGCGGAGCGCATCGTCCGGGCCCGCACCGCCCTGGGCGATGGGGCCGCGGCCCGGCTGGGCGACCTGCTCGACGAGCAGCCGCAGCCGGAGTACCCGGCGGCCATGGTGCGCGAGCTGAGCGAGCAGTGGCTGCGCGTCCGTACGGTGGGGGCGGTGGTGGTGACGGCCCTGATCGCGCTGGCGACCGCGGTCGGACTGGTCTTCGGGCCGCTCAGCGACCGTGTCTCGGCCGACCGCGATCCCGTCGGGCACCGCACTTCCGCCCCCGCGTCCGCGCCCGCCTCAGCACCCTGACCGGCCCGGCCGCGGGCGCGCCACACGCCTGCACCTGCCCCTGACACGGACGCGGGCCCGCCCCCCTGAGGGAGCGGGCTCCGTACTCGGCGTCCTGGTGTTCACCACCATCCAGAACATCTTCGCCCTCAACAACCTGGAG